>CAZGVZ010000235.1:0-6791 GCA_964529145.1 uncultured Fibrobacteraceae bacterium
AGGCCAGTAAGTGCCCATTTTCGCCGACTACCGCACGAACGCCGATTCCCGGGAAATCGCCCATGACTTTCTCCACATGGCGCACATCGACGCGAAAACCCCGGACCTTCACCTGAAAGTCCCACCTGCCGAGATATTCCAGATTGCCGTCGGGCAGATACCGTACGACGTCACCCGTATTGAAAAGTACGCCTCCATACTCCTTGCCGAATGGATTTTGAACGAATCGCTCTTTTGTCAATTCGTCACGGTCATGGTATCCCAGCGCCATTCCGACGGAAGCGACATGTGCTTCCCCGGGTACTCCCAGGGGTACAGGCCTGCCTTTTTTATCAAGAACATACATCAGGGTATTCTGGATCGGCTTACCGACAGGGACAAAATTATGTGCACCGTCGAAATCCGTGGTATCGTAATAGGTCATGTCGTTCAGTTCGGTGCATCCATAGTTATTTATCAGTTTCGCGTGAGGCAGCAAAGACCTGAACATCGATACCATTTCAGCCGTAAGCGGTTCACCGGCAGTGATGCATAGACGCAATGAGGGGAGCGCTATTCCCTCATTCCTCATATAAGAAAGGATAGCCATCATATGTGAAGGAACCAGATTGACGCGGCTTACATTGAATTTACGCAGGGCGTCGACAAGGAGCACGGGATCTTTCACCGACACGGTATCGATAAAGGCGAGAGCGCAGCCATTGAGGATACCGGTGAACACCTCCTTGACCGAAACGGCAAATGCCATGGTCGTCTTCTGGGCGATCACTTCTTCAGGACCGAATGGCCAGTTCGATTCGATTCCAGCGAGCCAGTTGATCAACTGACGATGCGGTATTCTTACCCCTTTGGGTATCCCGGTTGAACCTGACGTATACATCAGATAGGCGAGAGAATCGGGCACTACCGCGACTCCGGCCGGTGGAACGGAGATCCCGGGAAAAGATGACGGCTTCGCATCGACGGTGCAGCATATCTCTTCGCTGAACCCGAACCTCGTCGCCTCTTCCCTTGTACAGACTATCATTTTCGGACGGGCATCCCCGGTTATTTGTTTCAGATAGGCTTCAGGGTACGCAGGGTCAAGAGGGACATAAGCGGCACCGGATTTCCATATTGCCAGAATTACGGACAGAAGCGATGCGCCGCGTTCCATGCAGATTCCCACGATATCACCGGGTTTGATGCCTCTTGACTCCAGGGTCAGGGTGATCGAGCACGCCGCCGCCGCGACGTCACGGTAGCGCCATGAACCGAAGGAATCGTGACAGGCGATGGAATCCGGACTCTTTCGAACCTGCCCATCCCACCTCGTAACGAAATCCGCGTTTAAATCCATCTCACGTCTGGTGCGATTGAAATCGATAAACAGGCGCCTTCGATCGGAATCGGTGAGCATCGTGAGTTCGGAAATCCGGCGCAGGCCGTTTTCCATCATCTCCCGTAGAAGCTGTTCATGGTGCCGAAGTATCCGGATGACGGTCTCTTCCCGATACAAATCGGAAGCGTAAATAACTTCGACCTCCAGTCCATCGCGATCTCCTGTATAGGAAAGCTCAATTTCACATCGCGCCATCGCGTCTTTTCCGGTTGCGGTACGGTACCCTTCATAACCCGGGTATGTCCCGAACTTGACACCGCCGGTAAGTCGTTTGTCCAGGTGTGACCGTGGAAAATTCTGATGACGGATAACCAGCGGTACAAGTGAAAAGGAAGCATCACGGCGCTCCACGATCGATGAGTACACGATACGTTCGTAGGGAACCGATTGATTGTCGAAGCACGCCAGGGCGACCGAGCGAATACTGGTCATGAATTCACCGACACTCATCTCGTCATCGATGCTGATCCGCAATGGCAATATATTGACGAAAAATCCGATAAGCGGTTCGATTTCCGGAAAGACCCGTCCGGAAGTCGTGGTTCCGATACATAGATCATCCCTGCCCGTATAACGGCTGACGGTAAGTGCAAAACCGGCGAGCAGACACATAAACATGGTACAACCATGTACCTGTGCGAACCGGTCAAGCATTTGTGAAAATTCCACCGGATACCGGTGTTCCAATCGTCCGCTGGCGCTTCCGGAACGGGGTGTACGCAAAAAATCGGCAGGCAACTCCAGTGAGGCTTCGTACCCATCGAGATGATTGTGCCAGAAAGAAAGTGCCGATGAAAGGTCGACCTCACGCTGCCAGCGCGCGAAATCGGTATATTGAACGTTCAGCTTCTTCACGGCAGGTGCATTACCCGTAGAAAATGCCCTGTAGAACTCCTGTAGTTCCGTAAAGAGGATTCTCTCAACTGACCACCCGTCGGCAGCGATGTGATGGACATTCAGAAGCAACAGATGACGTTTCGGAGCTATCCTCAGAAGGCTCCCCGTGAAAACCGGGCCGCTTTCGAGATCGAAGACATGTCTCATGTTTTCTTCGATGCAATGTGGAATTTCCGACTCCGGTATATCCCCGGTTTCCAGCTGAAACGGCCGGGATTGCGATATGGTCTGGACTGTCTCTCCACGTTTATTTATCGAGAACAGTGCCCGCAAAGATTCATGACGAACGGTGATTTCGGTGAGGCTCCTTTTGAGCGCGTCAAAATCGACATCACCTTCAAGAAGAAAAACGACTGGAATATTGTAACTGATATCGCGCGGATTTTTACGGTGCAGGAGCCACATTCTCTCCTGAAACCAGGAAAGCGGATGTTCCTGCCGTGCAGCATGCCCGAACGGTACTATTGTCGAATTTTGAATCATACGATCAACACCTCCGAACAGTTGGTTTGCTTGCCTCTGAATATGAAAAGGACAGTAGCCGCCGCCGAAGGCAATAGGTCGCGTTAACGATCCCTCATGTCATGTAGCGGGACCGCGGGGTCACAATTAACAATTCATAATTGCCCGTTTTTCTACAGGCTCGGCGGACCCGCCGAACATTCCAAGCGGGAGTTTCCTCAAAGCAGGCGTTGTATGATTTCTTCGATGTAATTTGAGTCGGCTTACGAGATAATATCTGTTCCACCGGATTTAACAGAATCCAATATAATCATTGTCATTAAAAAAATGCAAAGTGTAATCTTTTTCATCGGACTCATCCGTCGGGGAGGCGAAGAGTCCGGCAAAGGCGGGTCGTTAAACACGTCGTTCCAACAGCGCCACACGAATTGTGTTTCCGAAATCGGCGGCAGCCCTGTCCGCCGCTCCGGGCCCACAGGCCTGGAGCTCCGGTCTATGGACTTTGAGTGTCGTAGTAACTTCCGGGGACCCACATGCTCTTCTCGGTACCGATGATCGTGCTGTAGTTGTGCAGCATTCCGAGATTCGAACACCGGACTGAATACCACGACACCGAAGGGTTTTTGGCGAGATGCTGCTGCACTTCCTCGGTCACATCAACACTCATCTTTGTTCGCGATTGTGTTCTTTCTATCAAATAGTGCTGGTCTTCCTCGGAGAGAAATGAATAAATGGGAGAGAGGCTGTGCGCGTCGATGAATTCGACGATATCTTCGGTATAGACGTTCTCTCTGGAATCGACGGCAATGGAGAGTATGCTCAACTGGGGAAAACAGCGCTTCTCTTTTCCATCGGTCCCAATGACAGGATAAGTGGTGATTACCGGACATTCGATCGCATAGGTGATCTTCACGTCACCGTCGAGCGATGGATACTGCCCGCAGAAACGGCAATTGTATTTTACAAGGCAAGGTTCCTTCGAAACCGGTGTCCTTTTTTCGACAAAATAGGGATAATCGATCTCGATTCTGACACTGTTGGTCTGAAGCGCATCGATATAGTCCTTGATATTTTCCCTCACCTGGATCGTGTCGAGTTTTGTACGATGTGCATGCACCGTCTGAATGAATCGGTCAATCCATCGGGCTTCAAACATGCGCATGATGCGCGCCTTGACGGCAAAGGTACCGATGGTGGACTGTCCTTCGGGAGAACTCCTGGACAATACCCTTATCGGAAAGGGAAGCCCCTGAATCCCGACATCTACGAGAAAAGCCTTGCCCGCAGTCATGCCTGACCTCCTGTCGGAATCACCCGATCGATCGCCGGGGGGTCCGCGGAATCGAATGAATACGCGAAACTGGTATGGACATCGTACGTCCCGGTAAGGATCGCCTTGACATCTTCGAGAAGGACCTGCTCTTCGTTGGTGGGAATCAATAGAGTGCGGATGGTCGAACCGCATGCCGAAAGGTCCGTCTCACCCGAAGCTCCGTTGGACCTCATATTCGCCGAGGAATCAAGAACAAGACCGATCTTTTCGAATCCCGCGACGATCGCCGCGCGCAAACGTCCGCTGTTCTCCCCCACACCTCCCGCGAATACTATCGCGTCTACATCGTAATCGAGTATTCCGATATACATCGCGAGAACGCTCCTGATCCTGTAGCAATAACTTTCGATCGCTCTTTTACACGCGATATCGCCCGAATCGGCTTTTTCCATGACATCGCGCATGTCGGTAAGCCCGGTAAAACCGAAAACTCCGCTTTTACGATTCAGCTCGATATTCACCACTTCCTGCGGCGTCCTGTTCTCCTTTTCACCAATGAACGCGACTATTGACGGATCGATACTTCCCGAGCGGGTGCCCATCATCACTCCATCGAGTGGAGTCACCCCCATGCTGTGCTCGACGGCGACCCCGTTCCGGATCGCGGTGAGACTGATGCCGTTGCCTATGTGCAATGTGACGAGGCTGGTGCTGGACGGCTTTTTCCCAAGGAGCGCAGCCGCGCGCCTTGAAATATACAGATGTGACGTTCCATGGAAACCGTATTTGCGGATCCTGTACTTTTCGTACCATGCATAGGGAGATCCGTACAGGTATGCCTTTTCGGGGAGTGTCTGAAAAAACGCGGTATCGAAAACCGCGATCTGCGGAATGCCGGGGAGCAGCTTTTCCATAGCCTCGATGCCGGCAAGGTTTGCGGGATTATGGAGCGGTCCGAAAACGAACATCTCACGTATCTTACATTTCACCTCATCGCTTACGATCACGCTTTTCACGAATTTGTCACCGCCGTGCAGGACACGGTGACCAATTGCCAGGACTTCCCCAGGGTCTTTCAGTACACGGTAAGATGGATTGATTTTCCCTGTGAGAGCTCTGAAAACAAGATCTATCGCTTCGGTATGATTATTGCAACGATTCTTGATTATGAGCGGATCGGACGTGCCCGCGATCCTGTGCCTGATGAACGTTCCTTCGATCATCACCCTTTCAACTGTTCCCCTGCAGCATTCCTTGAGTGATTTCTGCTCGAATACCGCGTACTTTACTGATGATGTCCCGCAATTCAGACTGACGATGAATTCCATTTTATCCTCCTAAGCCTTTTCCATGGTGCGGTTAAGTTGTCTCTCTCGTGCAGTCCGAGGAGGCTAGCCCCTGCAGAAGTACTGCGACCGATCTCATGATCTGGCTGCCGGCGGGTGTTCTGCTCATGGTAAACGCATAGATGGTCGAAATGAGAAGGGTAAGAAGAGTGTTCGCCATCGGTTTTGCCTGAACCGGCAAAAGTTCCTTCCTGGTGATTCCCGATCGGAGTATTTTCAGCAGGTACGTTCGCAGTGAAAACATCCAGCGGTATATTCTCCGTCGCTGCCTCGCCATTTCCCTGTTTCGGTCGAGTAGAATGTCGATGAAAATGGACATCATCCGCCTTTCCCGTACTATGTCGGTCAATAACTGTTCAAAAAGACGGTAGATTTTTTCGGTACTCGACAGAAATGCGTTTTCACACAACCGTTGATAATCCCTGCCGATTACATCGATGACATAATCGAGAGCAAAATCGACCATGCTGGATTTATCCGGGAAATAGGAATAAAACAGGGTTCGGGAAAAACCCAGATTCGTTGCGATGGTACCTATATTCGTTCGGGAAAAACCAAGATCATAGCATGCGGAGATCGTCGCCCGCAAAAGATCGAGTTTCCTCTGCTCATGATTAATGATTTTCGGCATATTGGCCCGTGATATTTTTACCCCGAATCGGACGATTCGTTTTATACGCTTTCCGCTGTGCAGATCTTATCAAAGGAATTGCATGACCATATTTTAACATAGGTGTTAAAAAAAATATATTTTTTTTCGACATCATTGTCAATAACAACAGGCGCTGACACTTCATCGCACAAATGGCGTATCGTTGATCTTGTGTTACACACGAATCCTGCGACCCATTCAATCAGATCCATTGTTTCAGAAGTGATCGTCCCAGAGGAAGGCGAAATACACGTTGGTCCATCTAACCGCCGGGGTCCGTCCCCGGGATCGAGCGGAAGAGTGCGGGCGCGCCTGAAATGCGGTACTCTTTTACACCACCAGGTCCAGCTCCTGAATGACCCCCGCTCCCCCGTTCTCCCTGAGGTAGACTCCGCTCTCGCGTAGCACTCCGGCAAGGACGTTTCCCGCCGCGGTGATGTCGTACCGGGTTTTGGTGCCGACTGTATGGAGCGCGCCGATACCGCTGTCAAGCAGAGAAAGCAGAGAATCGGTCCCGTCGGCCGATTTCGTCCATACCTTGACGCTACTGAACCGGGAATCTCCTTCATCCACCCATCCGTTACCGTCCTCGTCCAGCTGAGCGAGCTCGTGGAATCCGTTTCCGCTCATAGGCCCGAACAGTTCCGATCCGTCGTCTACGATACCGTTTCCATTGCGATCGTAGACAAGAAATCCGGTTCCGGTAGCGGGAGCGTGTATCATATCGCCTTTTCCGTCCGAGTCGATATCGAATTCGAATTTCATGGCTGAAAAAGTTGC
>CAZGVZ010000236.1:0-6776 GCA_964529145.1 uncultured Fibrobacteraceae bacterium
AAAAATTGGTGGAGAAGATACGATAATGTAATATTTGACACCGTCCCTGAGTTCTGTCCCTGAGTTCTGAGTTCTCGTGTTTTCTATGTGAAAACGGTTTCTGCCCTGTGGCCGTTCCTCAACGGATTATTTCGAGTATTCTTACTTTAGACAGCTGAAACTGCCATCATCCACAAGGAGACTGCCATGCAACGACTCCTCGGCATTTTATTTTTCTCCGCTATTTGCGCTCATGGAATCGGCTACCAGCACGGGACTTTCGCAAGCCAGTCGACGCAGGGTGCTCAATGGCGCGGAACATCGTCCATCATTGCCGAGCATTATTCAATTACCGTCAATCCCTCCTATCTCGATATCGAACTCGACTGGGAGTTCGACTGCAACGGCGGGCAGGCGCCTGATTCGTTCAGGAACGCCCTGGAAATTGTCGGCAATCTAAATCTCGTTCAGAATGCGGCCGTAACCGGAATGCTCCTGTGGAACGGCGATGAAATTCTCAAGGCAAAGCTCAAGCCGATTCTGCTTGCGCGTGAAGAATATGAAAAAGTGGTCGATAGAAATGCCCCTGCCCCGCCCCGTCCGCGCGATCCGGTTATATTTGAATACGGCTGGGGAAAGGATAATTACGACATTTCAATCTTTCCGGTTACCTGGCAGGGGTCGCGAAAACTCCGGATGCGCTATGTTGTCGAAGCGATCAACCTGAACGGCCGGACCGAAATTCCATTCCCCACAGCGTTCAGTCCGGGTATCGCCACCTACTCGATGATTACCGGTCCCGGAGTCTCCTCAATCGAGATCACCGATAACAATGGCTCGCGCGAACCGGTCGCCTCACCGGCGGAGTTCGACGCCAATGACGAGATTTACCATCGGGCAGTGACGGTACATCCAGCAGTTGATAACGCCAAAGGTAAATCCGTCTTCTACACTGCTTCGGTCAATCTTGAAAATTGGAACGGTTCTCTCACGCATGTGGTCGGCAGAACCGGGGCGCAGGTGTTAGCAATGGCCAATATCAGAGAAGACATCGTGATTCTCTGGAGATGGAACCACCCGGAATTCATCAGGTTTTACGCAAAACAGATCGTCCGTCAGGCGGAAACGCTCAAACAGTTTCTTACCGGACTGACCGGCTCGAACAAACGGGCGGCACTCGTCGTCGATATACCGGGTGAGGAAAAAACGGTCTTCAACCTCGGCGGCAAGGGAAGCGCATCCTATAGCCGGATGCTTGACTTCGTCGATTCGCTCAGCAGCCTCGAATACACCGACAGCCGGCAACCTTTCAATCCCGGTTTTTCCGTGCGGCAGATCGATTCGATGGTCACCCTTGCGCAGGAAGAGTTCGACAGCGCGATCAGGCGCGCCATGGCTCTGTTCGACGACGATGAAGGCCTTACGATCCGACGCATCCTCCTGCTCACCGCCGGTCCGCAATGGATAACAAAGATGAACTATCAATTCACTTTTCAGGCCGATTCAGGCGTGGAAATCACCACCTTCGCATTGTTTGCAGGCTCGGCTTCATCGACCGGGTTCATTATTCCAGCCGAAGCTCTGGGATTTTACTGGCCCGGTATCCCCTTCGGCAGTATCCGCCAAAACGCTTTCCCGCTCGACATCCAGGCTGTACTTGCCACCGAATCGGGACAAACGATCACCGTACCGGTCGCCGCATCGGCAACTTCACCCCGGTATTCCTGGAACATGCGATCTCCGCACCTGGACAAAAAACTTCATACCGTCGCTGCGCTCAAGCCCCTGATCACCTGGAACATCATCAGTAATGGTGCATCGATTGCCGAGATAACCGAAGAACCGGCTGTAGTCAGGATGTCCGATGCGATAGAGTTCGGGAGTGCGCTTGCCGGTACGGAATGCCTCGAATCCGTCGACGGGGCGCTCCCTACATCGCTTGCGTCAACGTTTGGTTTCGTCGACCGTTCCTTTGCGCTGCTTGCGCTCGAAGAGGACGTCATGGACCCGCTCGATCAGGAACGGTACCGAATTTCCGGCGTGCCGCCACTCACGAACGCCGATATCGTCCGCCAGCCGGACGAAAATGTTCCGCCCGAAAAGAATACCGAGGCCTCCTTAACAGGTAATACAGAGAAATATCTGTCCGAAAAGAAAACCATGACTACACTATCCGTTAAATTTCACCAATCGATGCTCAGGATTTCATTCGATCGGCCCGAAATTGTTTCCGCACAACGCGCCACAGTGGGTATCTATACGCTTTCGGGCAGGTTGCTTATGGTTTATAAAAATCAAAAAATAGTCAATGGAATCCTCCAGCTGTCTCTTCCGGATGCAATCCGTTTTTCGAAACAGGCGCTCCTGGTGACGATACGGATCGGCAGCATAACCCATACCCGGACGATAGCCGTGCAGTGAGACGCAACCGCAGGTCCGGATTGATGAACATCGGCCGGCAGATACATCGCCGTGCCGATCAACTGCCGCGCCGGGGTGGATATCGGGGTCGGGCCGATATATCTAATTGATTTTTTTGATTATAACTACCCAAAAATGCCATTGTCGAGGTTTAAATCAATGTTTTTTGAATCATAATCCGTTAAATGACATCTCTTAGATCACTTCTGGCGGGTTTTGACCGGATGAAGTATCTTCCTTATATGGGAACATTTCTTGTCGATAATGCGGGAATAAGATGACGGAAAACCGGAAAACCATCGAAGAGTGCGTCGTTGCCGCTATGGATGGTTCAGACAAGGAACTTTATCCTTATCTGCCGTACATTCTGCAGGACCTCTGGGAGATAGGGGCCAGCCCGGACGCAATAATCAGGTTGATAAGGAAACACTGGGAAGATTATGGCCGTTTGAACATCCTGGATCCGGGCTGCGGAAAAGGAGTCGTCTCGGTGAAGATTGCAGCCGCCCTGGGATGCAGATGCCATGGAATAGACGCGATTCCCGAGTTCATCGATTTCGCACGAAGAAAAGCGGATGAGTACAACGTCGGTCATCTCTGTACCTTTGAGACAGGCGATATCAGGGAAACGGTCAAAGGGTTGTCGGGGTATGATATCGTGATACTCGGGGCGATCGGACCGGTTTTCGGTGACTATGTCGCCACCCTGACCACACTGTCGCACTGCATCGTAGAGAAAGGCGCCTTCATTGTCGATGACGGATACATCGAGGATGACGGCGATTTCCAGCATCCGTCGATATTCAAAAAAAGTGAGCTGATGAAGCAGATAGACAGTGCAGGAATGACGCTTGTTGAAAACGACATAATGGAACGGGAAGACATCAAGGACGCGGATGACCATGTGTTCGGGTATCTTGAAAAGAGGTGCCGCGAGTTGATCGAAAAGTATCCCGGTAAACGGGATCTTTTTCTCGACTATATCGAAAAACAGAAAATCGAGAACGACGTTCTCGAAAATAAAATAATCGGGACTACAATGTTGATTAAACCCAAAAAACCGGGGAGCTGACAGTGAGGACAAGAATTTTCTATTTTACGGGGACCGGCAATTCGCTCTGTATCGCCAAACGGCTGGCGGAAGAACTCGGTAACGCGACGCTGGAACCCGTCACCCGGGCAGATCCGGTGGTCGACGACGCTACGGATGCCGTGGGTATATTTTTTCCCGTATACGGATGGGGGATGCCGAACATCGTGGCTGCTTTTGTCGACAAGCTGGAAAACTGTACCGGAAAGTACGTTTTCGCCGTATGCACATACGGAGGAACGCTCTTTGCCTCGCTCAGGACGATACAACGCGGACTGCGGAAAAAGGGGATCGATCTCGCCGCAGGATTCGGTTTCAGGATGCCGGTCAATTATATCCCGATGTTCACCGTGCTTTCCCCGGAAAAACGCGAAAAGGTGCTGAAAAAAGCTTTCACAAAGGTCGGCGCAATCGCTCCTCTCATCAAAGAACGTAAAAAAGCCGCGATCGAGACCTGGAAAGTGCCGGTAATAAACGGACTTCTCTTGTCGATGCACGGCCCGATGATGGCGCATGTAAATGAAGAGGACAGGAAATTCGTGACTGACACCTCATGCGACGGGTGCGGTGTGTGCGCAAAGGTGTGCCCGGTCCGGAACGTAACCCTCGCCGGCGGTCGCCCCGTATGGAACCACAGTTGCCAGGAGTGTCTCGCGTGTCTGCACTGGTGCCCGAAGAAAGCGATAAATTTCGGGAACACCCCCGAAAAACGGGGCAGGTATCACAACCCCGAGGTGTCACTGCAGGAAATCATGGATCAGCAGGTCGCGGCGGGGTAGCGATATCGATGTTCGGCAATATTGTCAATCCTGCTTGATTTCGACAAAATCCACAGACCGACTCTCGTTATGACACGGCCCATAGACATCGATATACATCAAAAACGGTGAGGCGCCGGTCTCCCGCCTGCTCCCGGAGTCGGTTTCCACTCATGCATTTCTATTGTCCCGTCATCGTCTTCACTGCCGCCCGCATCAAGTATTATCGTATCGCCCCATGCCCTCTCCGGCATCGGCTGTCGGTAACCCGTTGATTTGTATCCTGTCTTAGAACACGTCCACGATACCGCACCCTCACCTATGATTATTTTTTGTGTAGCAGTGTGAAAAAGATATATAATATTCCTTAACCGGACGATTAGTCCCATAATTGTTGGTTCTGAAAACATACGATATTATCGCGAATCATACAGGTTTTCCTGTGCTTCTTGTCGTGAGGCCGTCGATAATTCACGATGAGATGCCGAATGGTATGACAAAACAGCGTAACACGCCGGATGCCTTACAATTACGAAGTCATCATGCGATCGAGATATTGCCATGTTATTAATGGTTTCATATTTGACAGCACAAAAGCCGGAGAAATTGGATGTCGGTGGTGAATACTTTTTCATGCCCCTGTCCCAGCCTTCCCCCGCTACCGCGGGGGAAGGCTGGGACAGGGGTGAAACCGAATGAAACAGTGAAAAATTTCAATCGCCGTGTACATCCAAATATGAGACGATTTATAACTGCAAACCGGACGGCAATCCGGCGCTTCACCAAACAGCCAGACATGAGGATACTGCTTTGCGGAACACGAGACTCTACAATCTACGCGGGATCCGGCGGGCCGGCATAACCTTCGCTGTCTTCCTGATCGCGTTTTTACCGGCCCGATGCGGAAAGCACTCGGCCGGACCTGAGGAGCACGGGGAGAGGGACACTCTCGAGCTGCTCGACCCCGACGACATCTCGATCAGGCCGGCAAGGGAATCGATCACGTTCTCATGGGAGAGTGACGACTCCCTTACATATGCACTCTACTGGTCCGAGAGCCCCGGGATATCCAAAGACGACAAAAGCATACCCGGCATCACCTCTCCCTATACGCACCGGGAACTCGAAAAAGACCATACGTACTATTATCGTCTGGCGGTTAGGGACGGTTCCGGAACGTTCTTTATATCGGAAGAACTGGAAGTGACCACTCTCGATGAAGGCGTGATCTCGGAAATCGTCAACCTTTACGCCAGCGGCGGTGATCAGAAGGTCGTACTCTTCTGGTCGGACCTTTCCGAACCGGTCAATGCGGTGGTATACTGGTCGAAGAACTCCGGTTTTTCAAGAGAAAACTGCGAAAGAATGGTGGTGCATGAAAATCCGTACAATCATTGCGGATTGCTGAACGACATCACCTACTATTACCGGGTCGCTCTCATCCGGAATGGAACCGAGGGTGACTGGTCGGAACAGGTCGAGGCATACACCCGCGCCGCTTCGGATATACCTGCTTTTCCGACCAATGTTAAAGTACAGGAGCGCAATACCAGGCTTACCATCAGCTGGACTCCCGACGGATCCGCGACTCACTATTACGTTTACTGGGCCAGATCGTCAGGGGTGGACAAAAACTGCAGCAGAGAAAAGAGTCTGAGCAACGTGCTGCACTTCTCGAATCTCGAAAACGAGACCACCTATTACCTGAGAGTATCCGCGGAAAACAGCCGGGGTGAGGGGCAGATGTCGGAGGAGGTATCCGGAACTCCGAATCCGCTCGAACCTCCGGAACTGGAAACGGAGCCGGGATACCATTCCGTTACCCTGTCATGGGACAGTGTGTTGAAGGGGGCATCCTACATGCTGACGACCATGAATGACAGCGAGGGGGTAGACACCTTCAATAACGTGCAGAGTCCATTCATTCACGACGATCTCATTGTCGGTGGAGGCGTTTACAGATACAGCATCTTCACGATCAACCTCGACGGCACAAGCAAACCGCACAAGACCAGCGAAACTCCGCTCGGGCTGGATGCCCCGGAACGTCCGAGCGCGGATACCTCCAACTACCGTGAGATCAAGGTATCATGGGGGCGAGTAAAATTCGGCGACTCATTCGTGCTCTATTGGGACACCATTACTGTAACAGCGGAGTCGGCGCACAAGATCGACATGGGCAGCAAAATCTCCTACACTCATAGGGACCTTGTCCCGCATAGAGAGTACCTGTACCGTGTGCGGTCGGTGAACGGAACCGACACCAGCGCCTTTTCACCGGAAAGGGTCTGCTCCGCCAAGGGGCTGCCCGCTCCGAAACTGCGGCTCATTTCCGGATACAGAACGGTCACGGTCGATCTCGAGAGCGCCTACACGATGCCCGAAGGGCGTGAATCTCCGGTCAGGTTCAACCTGTACTGGTCCGATTCCTGGAACGGTGAGGACGCTCCGTCGGTCTGGTCCCGGGCAACGGCCCGGCTTATCGGGAACGAGGAACTGCCCTACACCCTTACGAACCTGGGCATCAA
>CAZGVZ010000237.1:0-750 GCA_964529145.1 uncultured Fibrobacteraceae bacterium
ACTGCGGTACCGAACCTGTACTGGAAAAGGTAAGGGAAATAGCGGGTGGGGATTTTGCAAAGTATAGGGTCCACCGTTGCAGATTCGGACTTGAATTCCTCGATACGATCCGGAGTATGAGAGAGGGTGCCGGATCCAGAATGAAATATGCGGATATTCTGGAGATTTCCGGATTCGGGGGGGGATTGCGCGTCGTCACGGTCGGTTCCAATGGCTCACCCGGACAGCAGCATGAAAAAATCATCTCTTCGCTCATGGAATGCAGGTATGAGAATGTCATTTTTCTTTTTCCGGTGACATATGGTGCAACCGATTCGTATATCGGAAGACTCAGGGAAAAAGTGAAGGGTATCGACCATCCCTGTCTTTTTTTTACGCGTTTCATGGCACCGGAGCAGCTTGCGGCGCTGCGCCTGATTACCGATATATTCGTTCAGTTGCAGGTCACTGACGCTCTTTCCGGAGCGATGATGGAACATATGTATGCCGGAAGCGTGGTAGTTACCGGTTCCTGGCTGGAGTATGACATCCTTAAAGATAATGGAGTCCGCTTCGAAACAGTCGACAGGGTGGAAGAGATCGGGAATAAAATATATATCTGTCTTGGGGATCTCGAGAAGCTCAGGGAAGCGAATGCCGGAAATTCCGAAGCGATCTGGAAGATTTCGGCATGGGAAAACTGCATCGACGACTGGCTCGCGTTATGAGGATACAGGAGTTCCATAAAACGGCGGGAATCCGCTTCCGCCG
>CAZGVZ010000237.1:760-6772 GCA_964529145.1 uncultured Fibrobacteraceae bacterium
AGAGACGGTCTTATCATCTTATTCCGATGTGTAAATTGGAATTCATTCCGGAGGAATCTTCCCTGTCCGATTCGGGCTGATACTGATAAGCGCCGATATCCCACTTCTTCTCGATACGTTTCCCGCCATCGATATCCGTATCGATCGGGTAGGGGATATCGAACAAATCCGACAAATCGATGCCGGCGCGAACGGTTTGAGCCTGGGCGGTTGCAGGACGATACGAATTCGGTGCGGTGTATCCCATTTTTTCGGCTTCAGCATGGGTGAGGCACAGGTTATTTGATTCCACGACCGAGTCGCTTGCAGAATACATCCAGGGATTGGCTCCGTCGAAGATGCCGAAATTATTAAGCGACTTGATTACCTTGGGTATCTGTTCTCCGGTCCTTCGCGCGGTTCTCCCGCATCCGGTATTGTTGGGTATTTCTATTGTATTATTAAAAAGATAATAATAAGCCGCAATTCCCCCGGAACCGAGATCCTCCATGTTCGGAGCGGAGCCAATCGTGATTCCGTAAGGAGGATTCCCGCCCATGATCAGATTATTGAATATATAGAAGCGAACCGATTGACCCGTACCGGGAGGAGAGCCCCAGAGTATCGGAAATATTGGCGATCCGCCTATTCTCGCATTTATTATCTTGTTGTTGAAGAAGAATGAGGGGCGTGTACAGGGTGGAGTCATCCACTGGTCGAGATAGAAACCGTTTGTATGATATTCCTTATGGTATGAGGGAACGACATCGTGAACGTAGCAATCATGAACGAGTTCTCCGCCGTGCAAAAAGACGCTGCTTACATGGTGGATGGTGTCGAAAACCGCTTTTTGTACGGAGCGAAGGGCGACTCCTCCGGAATGAGGAACCAATACGTTCTTATTACCGGCGTCCATATAACCGCCATCCATATTGTGGATACGGCAGTGCTCCACGCATAAATTGTCGGGCAATCCACCCGCATCGCTGAAGTGAATTCCCCCCCTTTGGCCATCGGTTGTGCGTTCATGGTCTATGCGCCAATCATGGAGAAGGCACCGGGCGATCCTGAGATCGCTTACTCCAACCGAGGAATATACGAGCCAGCCCAACGTGTCCGAGGAGATCCTGATTCGCTTCAGTTCCAGGTTTTCGATATTCGTGAAGCCTGACGTCTGGGTGAAATGGATCAGACTGTTACACCGGTATTCCCCGTCGAATACCGGTTTTGTAAAGGGTTCTTTTTTTTTCCACTCAGCGTCCGCGCAGTAGAAATCCATTTTCCCCTTGATACCACCGTTATTTATGGCCATTGGAAAACAGGTCGAATTCCAGGTAACTCCACCCCTGAAGATGAAACGGCTTCCCGGAGCGTGTGAGTATTCCTTTCCTTCCCATCCTTTCATATAAGGGTGGCGCTGCCATGGTCGTGACTTTGTTCCGGGGTTGGTATCGTTTCCTTCCTCGAAATCGATGTAATAATCCGTAAACGCCAGTCTGACCAGAAAAACAAGAGAAAGAAACAGAATCGGTCTCATACGGTACATCGAAAGTCCTTTCTTAATGGAAGAACTCCTGAAGAAGTGCAGCGGATGAACGTAACATCCGATCCGGCCTTGGAATGTTCATGGACACTTTTTCCATAGGAGGAACCATCCGCCTGCGGGAATTGCCGCGCTGTCCATCGAGGAGCAGATTTCCGACATGAGGGTGTCCCTGGTTTCGTATCTCACCCCGAAAAAGAAGATCGAGTCCTTCACGTCGATATCTTTTCTATGCACGACTATCCCGGATTCCGTGGAGTCGGATGATTTTTCACCTATTCTTCGCCAGGTGGAATCTTTTTCTGTATGATAAAGGAGTTCATAACGGACGATTCTTCCCGAATCGGCGCTGACATTATCCCAGTAGAGCTCGATGGAATCTTCCTCGCGCACCTCCATATGTCTGCCGTCGTATTTTGTGATCCTATCATTCCTTTCGTTTATCGGACCGCTGCACATGGTGGCAAAAAACATGGCCGGAAAGATGCTTAAAGGCCCCATAATCCATTTCGGATGTCGTTTTTTCAATTTTCCACCGTATCCATTTGGCGTTGTCCGGTCTTTGACTTGGTCAACGAACATACACTATCTTTTTTCGGATTGTATGGGGGCCGGAGCTCCTTCCCGTGGTCCTCAACTCCAAAAAGTAGAAACCGTTTGCGAGGGATTCACTCAGGGAGATTGTTCCGTCGAGCGTAACGGAAGTCCTATTGAAACGGTGCTTTCCCACCCTTCTGCCCTGAAGGTCGAATATCGAAAATGCAGCCGTTTTCGTGTCGTAAGGCAGAGTGTAATCGAGAAACAGTCTTCCGCACACGAATCGCGGCTTCAGGGAGATTACAGAAGTGAACTTCCTGTAAAACCGGTGAAGGTAATCTACTGTTCCAATGACCAGAACGGTTCGTTCCCGTTTTCCAGGTTCCACTCGTACATATGCGGAGTCGTCGACGATTCCGGCACACGACCTTCGTTCCGGGATGAATCCGGTACGCATTCCTCCGGGTATGCCCCTAAAGTCGCGCAGCAGCAGGGTGACTCCGCGGGCTTGATCTCCGTCATTGACGCTCACGATTTCGAAAGCCGTTCCTCCCTCCCTGAGGTCGCCGATAGCAGCATGACCATACAGAGCTGAACCTGATCGTCCCGGGATTCCGGTTCGCAGGGATGAGAACGAGGGAGGGGTGGCATAGTACCTGGGAGATGACCCGGAAGGCGTGGAAGCACAGTAGAGGGAAGCGTGAGGTTTTCCGTCGTCAAGAATTCCGATTTTGATGGCCCACGATCCGGCCGGCTGTTTCTCAAGATGATTTGAACCCGGATCGTCAGACAGATCGAGACTGACTGGTGGAATACTGATTGTTTTGCCGCTTTTCCCCTTCAGGTAAGCCGTGTAGAGCGAGCCTTTTTCAAAGACGATTTCCTTCATCGCCTTCACTTCGGTGATTCCGGGCAGGTAAATCGCCTCGGTATGATAGATGTCGTCATATTTTATCCATTCATAGAGTTCCAGTGAGTCGAGTAATCTTCCTGAATGCGACTCGCCGGCATTGAGAATATCCCTAAGATAGATATCGAAGGCATAGGGATTCGCCAGGTCGGTCCAGCCGTTTCCGTTGAGCTCCAAACGGAAGGTGTCCGCGAGCGAGGGGACGATCGCTGCACCGAAATGGATCTCACGGCTTTTTCTGGTCTTGATCCATAAAAGCCTTCCCGGGGTGAAAGCGAATTGAGAATCCTCTTCCTGAGAGTATTCCGCCCATCCGCCGCCGGAATCCGATTGCAGCCATCGGATTATCCTCTCCTCCTTTTTATCGTAATCGGTGAACGCATTCTCGGTACGTGAAACCGAAACGGCAGTCGCGATCCGTTCATCGACCGGAGAGGCAGTGACCCTCATGGGCGACCACTCCATCTCCGCGGTTTCGAAATCGTCACAATTATTTTTCTGTCGCATAATCGGTCTGCTAAGATTTACGGTATCCGCGTTGCGACCGTCTCCCGCCACGAACAAACCCCTCATTCCTGAACACTCGTCGGCTATATAGAGGGGAATGACGGTCCGGTATGTGCCGTCCTTAGCGGTCGCGTACAGGGAGAAATCCTGGTACCCTCCGTCTCCAGGGCCGGCAAGAAGCTTTGTGACGGGGTTCTCAATGTTGTCCTCGACAAGGAAACGGTCCGAGGCATTATCATCGACAGTAAGAACTGAATCCCTATTCGGGTGGTGTGTGATGAGGGGGGGCATCGTGTCGATCATCACGATCATCGGCATGCGTATGTCGTTGATGATCGTGGATATCGTATGTGATGAAGTATCGATGCTCAATGAGTCGAGCACGACTCTCCATTGTCCCGTGTAAATATTGTAGCGGTAAATATGCTGGTCCGTCGCTACCCATGGCGGGGAAATCGAGCCATATCTGATTTCGAGCCTGAGGCCTACGGTTTCAGGCAGATTTCCTTTCCGGAACTCGAATCCGGGGGCGGTTCGTATGAATCCCTTGTTCGACCCGGGACCTTTCCATGAATGCATCGTGTCAATATAGGCCTCGAGCAGCCCGGATTGCGGAGTGATTTTCACCGAGTCACTTAAAATCGATACGGGATCCGTTTCCAACCGTACTGCATATCCGTCCTTCGGACCGGTAGTCAGCCGTAAGATTGCCCGATCGCCTTTTTTAGACCAGTGTCCCGCAGTATCCATAACGAAAAGTGCGAAAAAATAGGTAGTTCCCGGGGAGAGATTCCTGATCGTATCGCATGTGGCGGTGGTAGGATACATACCCGTTCTCAGGGAGGTGGAATCGTCCGCACCGATGGGGAAATGAAATTCGTTCGAGGCTATCATGATGCTGTCGATGGTGCCGGTCTTTTCGCCCTCGCACGACCAGACCAGACGCAGGGTTGAGGGGTCGAGCACCGATCCCAGGAGTGTGAAACGATTCTCCGGAATACGAACGGTCTCTTCCGAGGCAGTGTCTCTTACCTCAGCGTCATCCGTGATAATGGATAACTTTGATGATTGAATTTCGGAACTGCGATGATCTTCTCCATATGCCCTGAGCATAAGACGGCAGCTGTCACCGGCGTTCGGGGGTACGAGCCATGTCATCGAGGTTTCCTTTCCTACTGCACGGCCCGTGAAAAGCCATTTTTCGCCGGACCCTGAAGCCACAAACAGAGAACAGCACCGGACCAGAGAGGCTCCGGAGTACGACCACGAGACACGGACGGAAGAATTGGCGCGGAGAACGGGAGCATTTTCAACAGATATGCTCCTGATCCTGAAAATGACTTCGTTCGCGGAGGTGTCGATGATCGAAATTCCGTAGAATTCCGCGTCACTGTCGAGAGTATCGAGATTGAGCCGAAGATACGATGAAGCGGCGTGACGGTGAGCGCCGTCTATCTGCAACGATCGTATCCTCATGGCATGACTTGACGTCGTTGTCACAGCTATGGCGTTTTTCGCGTAAATTCTCGTTCTGCCGCTGCCGCGACGTCGATCGTTTGTGAAGCTGCCGATGAAAAGGGTGTCGGAAACCGCCTGGAACTGGAGGACAGTGTCAGGAGCGAAATGGACGGAAAAATGATCGTATGTCCTGTAGGACTGGTTTTTTGGGAGAAGCGGGAAAAAAAAACGTATAGAGCGGAATTCTTTCCCGAAATGCACACTGATCGAATCCAGCCAAGGTGTTGTGGAAAACCTGCCGGAGTGGATACCTATGGAATCCGGAATAGAAGAGGAGAAATGAAGATCCAGCCGTGTGGAAGCTTTCCCTGCCAAACTTTTGAGCCAGGAACCCCCGAAAAGCGAAAAGACCGCTTCGTCGCCACTGTTGCTCCCGGTGCTGTCAGGGGTCAATGTTCCGTAATATCCTCGGTTGACAGTTTCTCCGGGAGCTCTCGTCCAGAAGAAGCTTTGGTACACGCTGTCCGGAGGTGAAAGCTGACCATGAAGTCCGGTGGGTACGAGAACCGGAAGCAGAGCGGCGAGAATGGCCGGATGAGACAATACTTTATCAAATAACGCGAACTGCATTTCCAATTTCCGGCTGTATGGTGATGATCTTATCTAAGAGTACATTCGACGATACGCGAGAATCAACAGTACACTCGCGTATTTCAGGACCCGGTTGTCCGGGGGTCGATGACGCATCCTTCTTCCCATCGATCAATTCCTGGTCCTGAAAGGCACATCATCCAACGGGATCTCCTGCGTGAGGGGATCCGCGCTTTTGTCATCTGCCTGGTAGTAATGATGGTAATAATAATACCCGCCGGCCGCAGCGCCGCCGAACATGAGAGCTGTGATGTAGGTGGCCGGATGGGTAAAAAAGTTCTTTTTCCGTTTCGGTTCGAACTCCTCCGGAACATCCCCTGCGAGGATAGCCGCCAGGTCGGTGTTGTTTAATAGTACAATTTCCTGTCCCACTCTTCGGGGAAGGAGTCGATAAAGAAATTCCTGAATATAGGCAAGATCGTCAACC
>CAZGVZ010000238.1:0-5848 GCA_964529145.1 uncultured Fibrobacteraceae bacterium
TGGTACACTTTCTTGATGTGAAACCTGGGATGGGTCAGGGAGTGCAGCAGATCGCCGTCGTTGGTCATCACGAGGAGCCCCTCGGACTGATAATCGAGGCGTCCGGCGTACCTCAGATGCCGTACGCTGCGGCCTCGGGCTTCCAGCAGGGTATAACATGTCGGACGGCCTTCGGGATCGTCGAGAGTGACCATCACTTCGCGCGGTTTATAAAAGGCATAATATTCCATCCGGCGAATCTGCGCAAGCCTTTTTCCATGATACTCGACGAGATCAGCGGCAGGATCGATCCGCGTACCCAAAGCGGTCACCTTCACTCCGTTGCAGAAGATATGCCCCCCGGCGATCAGTTCATCGCATTTCCGCCTTGAACCTATGCCGCATTGTGCGAGAAAACGGTTGAGACGGATCTTTTCCATCTCTTCCAGGCCGTTCACCCTATTCATCGGCTATTTCCTTCATTGAAGTGATCATCCTCGTCCGGACCCCGATTCCCTCCTCCATGCGCCGGAGGGAGAATCCATCGAGTGTATGCCCCGCGAAATTGAAAAGCACCGAAGGTACGACGACGGCATCGTACGAACTGCCGCGAAGGCGGCTTCTGACCGTCCTGACGATGTCCCTGGCCGTGAGAAGTCCCGCCACCGTGACGGTTTCACCGAAAAAACGGTTTCTCACCGCGACGGTGTCGATCGACATGTCCGTTCTCAGCCGTACGAGTTCACGTGCTATCCGGCGTATATACGGCTCCGCGGAAACCGAGGTGACGACCAGCAATTTACGTCCTGGTACGGCGCCCCGCGGAAAGCCATTCTTCTTCAGGAAGCTTTTCCTGTCGTTCCGCCAGCCGTCCATCAATTGATTTACAAGACCAACGCCGTTTTCTATCTGCGGATAATCCCCGTAATAGGCGGTTCCGGGAATCTTCAGGCGGGCCTTGATGAAAAACTCGTCCGCCAGAAAGAGTTTTCTGAAGCCGTCCCTGTCGGCCGCCCGGTCGCTCAGCCGCACCACCATATCGCAAACGTCCGCCGCTGTCTTCGGGTCGACGGCCGGGATGTGAAAGGAACGGAACCGGGTCAGCCCCACAGGCACTACCGCCACCGAACGCAGCCGTTCACCAAGCGTCAGGAGATCGCGCAACGACTTTTCCAGAACGGTTCCATCGTTCCATGAAGGGCAGACGACGATTTGCGCATGCAGCCGGATATTACGTCGCGCAAGATAACGGAGCTGTTCCATGATGTCGGGCGCCTTGCCGTTACGCAGCATTCGACGCCGGACAAGGGGATCCGTCGCATGGACCGAAACGTATAGAGGGGACAGCCCGATGCGCGCGATGTCGCCGAGGTCGGCTTTGTTGAAAGAGCTCAGGGTCACGTAATTGCCGTTAAGAACGGACAGGCGGACGTCCTCATCCTTGACATAAAGGCTCCCGCGCAATCCCCCGGGCATCTGGTCGATAAAACAGAAAATGCATCTGTTGGCGCATCGCCGGACAGGTGATTCGACCAGCAGAACTCCGGATTCCACTCCCGGCCTGCGGTCGACCTCCATGGTGAGACATTCCTCACCTCGCACCGCCCTGACGGCCAAACGCTCCTCAGCGATCGAAAAGTAAAAATCGAGTTCGCTCCGCACCCGCTCACCATTGATCGAAACGACCCGGTCACCCCGTCGCAGCCCCGCCCGGTAGAAATCGGAATCCCGCGCCACTGACCTTAACGTCACTCCTGTTATGCCCGTATCTCTATTCATGGCCGCGATTTCCATTAATCCTGTATCGTCCGATAGTGGTTAAAAATAACCATTTCCCCCATTTCACGCATTCGATTCTTTTTTCTTCACGTTTGACTTTCCCCCATGATATCATGTATGAAAGGCTTTTCCACAGATCTTTCATGGGTATCGCTTCTGCGCGCATTATCCAAAAGGAGGTTCCTCCGTGATCATCATATCCCGAAAACTCTGGTGTGTCCTGGCCATTCTCTCCCTGGGGTTCTTCTGTACCATTCGCGACGACAACGGAAATCCCGCTTCCGCGAACGGGCAGGGAGAAGAGGACCGGATCGATACGGCGAATCTCGTGCCTTCACTCATTGCCACCCCGGAGAGCACCTACGTGCTGCCGGGAGACACTCTGGTCATAAGCGTGCGCGCATTCGCCGACAGCGGCAGTAACGACACCATTCTGCCCCTCGCGTCTTTCCGTCTGACCGCACGAAGCAACCGGGGCCGCATCATCGACGATACCATACTTACAAACGCCATAGGACGCGCACGTTTTCTATTTACAGATACTACGGCCGGGCCCGTACAGTTCACCGTGAGCGGAAGGTCGGTCGAACAGACCATACGTTTCGAGGTAACCGAAACCCCGATAAAGGTCCAGAAGCTCCTTCAGGCTATGCCGGGTTCCGCGGTCATCAAAGCGGACGGTATCGACCAGACGACGATTTCGGTCTCGGTACTCAACTCCTTCCGTAACCCGATCGTGGGGGAATGCGTTCAGTTCATCACCTCTGCGGGGACAATCATCGGCGACGAGTCGGAGTGCAAAAACAGCGGCCAGAGCATGACCGACCAGGACGGAATCGCTCAGGCCCGGCTGAGGAGCTCCAATATAAACGATACCGCGTTCGTCACCGTCTATCTCGTTTCCGATCAGTCGCTCAGCGACGAGATAGAGATCGCATTCCAGGGCATGTCGATCACCGTAGCCAGCAGCGCGAACAACGTGAAACAGGGCGATACGGTCATCCTTACCGCCAGGGTGCTCAACGCATCCGAACAGCCGGTGGCCCGCTCGCCGATATTCTTCAGTTTCAAAAGCGGCTCGGGATCCAACCTTTCCTTCATGGAGGCGGACTCGCAGACCAATTACGAAGGTTATGCCGTCGCGCGTGTATGGGCGCTTCGAAACGGAAACGACCTTGTAACCGTTTCAGCCGCCGGAACCAAATCTTCCGTGCAGATCAACGTTTCGTCCCTCAGACTTGCATTCGAATTGGACAAGACGATATTGCAGACATCCGAAATCGATACTTCACTGATCACCGCGATATTCACCGATGCCGGAGGCGACCCCCTCGGCAGCAGGACCATCAAGCTCAACCGCTTTTTCAAGAACAAAGATGGAGCCGACACATCCGATGTCCTCACCGGAACCACCAACTCCACAGGAAAATGCCTGTTCCATATAGTGGCGCTCCCGTGGGAAGGAACCATGCGCCTCAACGGTGTCGCTTACGACAACTCCGAAGGGTACGCTTCGACGGACACTGTCCTGCAGTTCATCACCACGCGCGTCATGACTATCAGGCCGCCCCAGCCGATTCCGGCGGACGGAATCAGCAAAGGAACCGTAATGGTCTTCATCAAGAATAAAAGCGGGAATCCCGTCATAGGAGATTTCATATCCTTCACCACCAGTGCAGGAACCATTACCGAAAGATGTGAAACCGACGAGGACGGCAAGGCGGAGGTTCATTTAACCTCAGACCGCAGGAACATCACCGCTACGGTCACGGCGACACTCGTCAGCGACCCCAGCAAACGCCAGACCGCGACTGTCGCTTTCAAGGGAGTGGAGCTGACTGCCGCGGCGAATCCACCGAGCATACGGAGCAGCGGCCGTGATACCACGACCGTGCTCCTGACACTTGCCGATGCTGCCAAGATCCCCATTATCGGTGAGCGTTTCAATGTTTCGCGGCAGCAGGACGCCACTTTCATCATTCCCCTGGATACGGTCACGGACAACGACGGTCAGGCCAGATGCAAGATCAGGGGGACCGGCACGGGCCAGGACACCCTTACCCTGTCCGCGGCGGGAGCAACCGCCAGAGTCGTGATCAATTATTCATCGAACATTCTTTTGATCGATACAGCCAGGGGGCAATCCTGTTATGCCGACAGCACCGATTCGACGCGCATCGTGGTCACCTACCTCCAGGGCGACCGGACAACCCCCATTCCGGACGCTTCGGTTGAACTGTGCGCGACAGTCGGGAGTCTGGATACCATTTTCGCACGTGAATTCACTACCGATGAGAACGGGAAGATAAACTTCTATCTCCACAATCCTCATTTCGCGGTCAACACCACCATTTTCGGATTGGCGCGAAGCGGTTCCGAGATCACGACCGGGATATTTCAGCTCTATTTCAAAGCCATGGACGTTTATCGCATCCAGATCTCCGGGTCTCCCGAGGTAATTCCGGTCAACGGAGGGAAGGCCAAAATAGAGGCGATCGCCTTCGACAACTCCGGCAACCGGGTGAAGGACGCGAACCTGTCGTTTAATCTTGTCAATGGGCCGAGCGGAGGAGAGTATCTCGATCCGCCCATGGCTGTAACGGGAGATGACGGGAAGGCGGTCACATACCTGGTGTCGGGAAAGACCGAAAGCTTTTTCAGACAGGTCTGGGTAACGGCCGGATCGTTTTATTCAGTCAAGTCGGACACGGCGAAATTCACCATAGTTGGCCCCCCTAAGCATATCAATATCGGGACAAACGTCCTCAAAGGTAAAAATCCCAATGACGGCACTTTCATTCTCCCCTGCGCGGCGGTCGTGACCGACGTGAACGGAAACCCCGTCGCCGACGGCACCGAAGTGACGTTCAGCCTCAAGGTTTCGGGCGTCGTAATCCACAGGCTCACGTCGAACTGGACCAACTATTTCGAAGAAGGGGTTACGTACTGCAGCGGATACATCGATACCGTCCTGGAGATACTTCCTTTCGAAGACTTCAACGACAACTATCGGCTGGATCCCGGAGAAGAGAGGCAGCGTGACGGACTCCCGAACAGGGGGGAAGACATCAACGGAGACGGCAAATTCATCTCAGGCCCAGGTTTCATCGATATTAACCGGGACGGCAAACGACAGTACAATCCCATGCTTCCCGTTGAAGATCTGTATACCTGCTTCGGAGACCTGCTCTTCTCGGACATGGACAAGAACGACCGGTGGGACCCCATAGAACCGCTCATCGACAGGGAATACCAGAGCCTGTACGAACGTCTGCTCGCCGACAGCGTTTTCTGGTACGTGCTCAACAGGAGGGAATTCAGTCCGGAAGATTCGGCGAACTATCGACAATTACGCGCGATGGACGACGCCTACGCCGCCGAGGAACAGGCAAACAACGGATTCGATCGCGATGTGAACGGCAACGGAATCGCCGATCCGAACACCGCGGTCAGCATTATCCGCTCTGTGAAAACGAAAGGAGGAAAAGCCGTCAACGAGATCCTGTACGGTCAATCCGATGCGATGAACATAGAAATCATGATCTGGGCCGAATCCCAGGGTGTGGTCACGGAGACACCCGAACAGCTGATTCTTCCCATTATCCTGGATGAATAATCATGGATAAAACAGTGAATTTCATGGTCCGGAGAACTGTCGCAGCCGTCCTTGCGTCCATCACCTGCACGATTGCGTCGAATCTCGCCAATCCCGCAGTCACTCTCCCGGATGCCAGGGTCGCCATCGGGGCATCGTATTATCTTGGAGGATATACCCTGACGAACGAGGAGATACCTTCCCTGTTCAATCGCATTCACGGCAGGATCGAATATGCGCCGTTCAAGTTTTTCACGTTCGGATTCGATGCGGGAGCTACCCAGATAGATGTCGATCGTTACGATTCGGTACCTGTTTTTCATGGAAGTTTCGGTTTTTCAGCCGGCGCGCACCTGAAATTTTCAACCCCATCCTTCGCAAGAGAGATCATCTCCCTGGTCGCGATAGCGCAGGCAACCCTGTTCAAATCGAAGGATGAAGATTACTCCTGGCATTATGGCGGAAAAGACGGGTGCGGAGCGCTGGGCATACAGT
>CAZGVZ010000238.1:5858-6755 GCA_964529145.1 uncultured Fibrobacteraceae bacterium
GGTACATCTCCGCGGGTCCATGGATTTACCTCATCCAGGGAACAAACAGCAGCGACATACAGGGAGGATTCTATTCCAACACAGACAACCTCCGCGGATGGCTCGCGATCGATTATTTTCCGAAAATAAAGGAGTTGTCAGGCAATAAGCCCTACCTGTCACTCGAATTCACGGTCTCACCGGGTGCGAACACCTCCAGCCGGATTCCGGTCCAGCAGTTCAGCGTGGCGCTGAGTATCGGCTCGATCACACGGAGACTCTACGGAACGGAATCCGATGTGGAGTGGAATCCATGAAGCACACAGTGGCACATACTTGCCGGGGTAAGGTCCTGCAACGGACATAAAAAAGGGTTTACCTCTCCGGTAAAACCCCTGTAATTTTCAAGTCCGGTAAAACCCCTGTAATTTTCAAGACGGAATCGTGACTACATGAACAGGTCTTTTATTTTAGACCATGTCGTATTCGGTTTATCGATTTTTTTCTGTTTTTTCAATGTTTTGATTTCGGGGGGGATCACCATCGACGAACTGACGGTGGGACCTGATATCATCACGTTTTTGTTGAAGGAGGAATCGGCAGCCTGAGCAAAAGTGAGCGTTGAAATCACTAATGTACCGGTAATGACACTCCGTATAATCATATTTGCTCCGCTCATTAATCTTTCTTATATAATATAGGAAAAAAAAGCTCGATATTCAAGTTTATTTTATTTGTAGCGGAAATCGGGATTACTGTTCAATTCTTTATCGTGTTCCTCTGAAGAGGCCCACCTGAATGCCGTACCTGTAACATGAAAGAAGAAAAGAGGTTGAGGCACTGTTGCGATTCGTGATCAGCTTTACCAACCTCAAACCCCTTCTCATTCTTTTCGCGATTCAACCCAGATGCTCGAGG
>CAZGVZ010000239.1:0-6753 GCA_964529145.1 uncultured Fibrobacteraceae bacterium
GGCGTTCGGCCTCGAACAGCAGACCTGAAATTACCCCTCCGGCAAACGCAGACCGCACGCTGACTCGCGTATTCGGTACGAAGATGATGAGACTGCAGAATGCCAGAACCGTGAGCAGAAACGGAACCACGTCGAAGGGGAAAAACCGGCCGGAAACAAGGTCGAACCAGGGACTCCGGCGGAACTGGAAAGACATGATGAACAGAACCGGGCTGTATACCATTACCATCGTGAAATTCCTGAGCCGAACGAAAAAAGACCTCTGGCGTGAAACCTTCCAGATTGTATTGAAAGATTCCTCCACACCACCGAAAAGGCATACCGCCACACCGATGAGGACAACGATGCTCATGCCCCGTAATTTCTGGGCGTTGATGAAGAACAGGGTGATGTATTCAAGTATCGAATCCGGGGCGAACGGAAGCAGAACGGAAAAGAAATCACGTACCTGCCCGGGTTGCACGTCGATGAATCCGGCGATCATGAAAGCCGAGGTGGTGACCAGAGGTACGATCGCGAGCAGAAGGGCGTAGGCGAGAGCCGAACTGCGGGTTATGCAGTGATTGAGAACGTACTCGGATACCACCATTCTCCAGAAAATCACGAATCCGGTTGAATGATACCAGAATCTGCTCTTGCGTTGTCGCAGCAAAAGCAGCGCGTCGCCGGGATTCTGCAGGACATCCCTGAAATATTTGCGTGAAAAGAGATACATACGCTCCTTCGGCCGGCTCTTTTCTTCCCGTCGACCGGATAACTAAGGATACAATTGATGATCGGGGTTTGGATAGGGAGTCTGTGAAAGGGGAGGAAACCGGGAAGCGGCAGAACTCTTTCTCGAGCCCTGAATGGCGGAACATGTTCATGGGTGCGATCTGCGATCATTATCGAAAGTTCCCCCTAGGCGGGGTTCGGGTCCTGCATTCCGCAGGTCAGAATCAGCTAAAATGTCAATTGTTACAGCAGTTGGTATCAGTCGCGGTTAATCCCCAACAGGGAGAGGTGGACTAACCCCGAAAAAGTGGACACGAAATCATGCACATTTTGCTGCCTCATACTCTGCCGGTGAAACATACCCGAGTGTGGAATGAAGCCGTTGACGATTGTAAAAGAGCTCAATATATTCAAACAATACATGACGGGCATGGTGTTCGTCAATAAGATCAGTATGGTAGACCAGTTCCGTCTTCAGCGATTTGATCGGGTACAGACCAGAATACTCTTTTTCCCTTCTTTTCCGGATGGCTGCATGTTTACGCTTCTGGATTTGAAGGGAAGACTGATTTACAGGTCCTTCGTTAAAGGGGCCTCTCTCGAACTTCCTGCTCTCATAACCGGCAACATCGCTTTATGGCATGTTAAAAACCGGCGGATTACTGCCTGTGGGATGATTGCGTTGAAATAGGCATTGCTGCTGAGTTGTTGACATGGGGTTTCGGTCCAGGCCTGAAAGGTTTAGGAGCAATCAAGGATGAATGGATTCAAGAAAATCCGAAATGGATTGATATCAGCAATACGGCACTCGATTTATTGCAGATTTGCGGGAACGATTTCACAGTCGGTCATGTTAGAAAACATGGCAGTCGAATGCAACGAAGCCTGCAGCCTTTGCGGTCGGGCGGAGTCAAACTTACCCACCGCTAGACGGCGGCTTGGCTGTAGCGGCAACAGACTGCGGAAAACAGGAGGAATGCATCGCATTCCAGGGTGCCGTCTTACTCCGCCGGCGGAGCCGGGGCTCCTTGTGTTGAACCCCTGCATGGTTTTTTTCAGATAAAAAACGAATTTTTTGAGGTACCAGGAGAAAAGAGAGTGAAAAGTGGTCCTGCGTGAACGTTTTTTCAGCGGTTTTGATTCTTACGGATGATATCGTCGATTTCCTGCTGTACTTTGGCCTTATAAAGTACTTCCTCAAGGTCGTGAGCGATCTTCTTACCCTGCATCAGGATATCGGACCGCTTTTCGAGGAGGGAGAGCTCGAGTTCTCTCTTATGGTTTTCCTCCCTGCGCGTACGCAGAAGAATGTAACTGTGGCCAATGGAGATACCGAGAATGAGAATGAAAACCTGTATGAGAAGAAGAAGGACGAATCCCTGGGTCATATTGAATCCTGTGATAATCTGATTTCCGGGTATTTCAGGGCACCTCTAAAAAATTCCTTTTTATTGCAGCGGCAGCACAGGCTTCCGCGAAGTCATTATTAATTGTTGTAATACTTTATAATATTACAACTTATCGTGCTACTTGCGGCGGTACTTTTCGTCGGTATCGCGACTAAAATTAATTGTTAGAGATACCTTTTAAATATAGCTACGGTTGGAAGTGAAAGCAACGTATTAGTTCCGGCTCAGTATGGAATCATGCCATGAACAGTACGACTATGACATCTCGAAGCTGTCGGTGTTGAAATTCATTCGACGGGCGAAGAGAAGAAGCTTTTGCATCAGGAGACTCCTGTTATCGTCATTTTTCGTCGTCTTCCCCTTTTTCTCAGCTGTGATTTCCCGATAAAGCCGGACCACCGGCCCTGACAGTATTGGAAAGAACATGTCCTCGAGACGATGTTTTGAAACGGGGAGTGAAAACCGGTCGACGATGGTCATTAAATGATCGATACGTTCGCAGTATACCGGATTCAGGTTTTCGGAAAGCTTCTCGAACTGCTCGGTGAGCAGTTTTTCACAGTTTTCGGCGCTGAAGGCGAGATCGAGTTTTATTGAAAAGAAATCAGCTTTCCCGAAAACCGCTTCAAGGGCCGTGTAACAATCCTTACCGCTGGTAATGGCCGCACAGTTTGAAAACAGGTCGTCCCATTGCTGCTGAATCAGGAATTGAAGCGGTGCGCGAAAATGGTCCGGAAGAGCGGTGAAAAATGACTGAAGGATCAGAAGATCGTGTTCGTTCACCTGTTGCCACGATCCGAATTCCGTTCTGGAACGGGAAGCGATCTTTTGCATGTAGACTCCGGCTATCTCCTGCTGAAGAGCGGGAAACAGGTCTTTGAGCGTGTACTCACGGAATTCGGGTATTTTGCCGCCCGGGACGGATGGAGAGCGTGTTTCATCCCTCTCGCGCCATTTCATGACCCCGCCTGACGGTCTGGAAGGATCGGTCAGGTCGGCAGCCACGAGCCATATGCCCTGTTCCCCGGTCGACGGGTGTTCCAAAGCTACGCGATACCACCGTGTTTTGGTGGGATCCGAAGCGATAATGTCCGGAATAGAGGAGCGTTTGGCCATCGAGATTTCAAAAAGGTACCCATATCTTTCCAGCTTCGTTTCGTCTGTAATTCCGAGTTCCTTCTCCATCGCGACAGCGTACGACAGCATCTCTTCATGGGAAAAGGAGGGGAGAATGTACCTTCCGAAAAGCGAGGCTCCATTGTCTTCATTGAGATTGCTCTGAGCCTTTGCAAGATCGCGCATGAAGTAGTCGAGAGCTTCGGGCCGTTGTGCTTCGGGAATACCGAGCTGCAGCGCCCTGCAGGCATAGGCGAGATTCTGCATGGTTTCGATTCCGCTTATATCGGAGAAGAACCAGCCGCACGATGTATAGGAAAACAGAATGTAGCGCTGCGCTTCGAGAAGACGCTGGAACAGCCGCACGTCATCCGAGGTCAGGGCATGTCCGGGCTTTTGCTGCATCAGGAAACGGCGCCATTGTTTGGACGAGGATGTGTCTAGAAGATCGAACGACCGGTCGCGCAACATCCACGGCTCGAGCTGAAACTCACCGCACACCTTTTCGTAATATATATCGATCCGTTCCTGCAGGTTGTCTATGGCTTCGCGCAGGGGAGAGCGCCAATTCTGGTTCCATTCCGGTTTCCCTCCCGTCTGACATCCGCAGTTGCGCGTCCAGCGGCCAACCCCGTGCGCGCAGCTCCAGGCCGTCCCCTCGCCAAAGGCGTTCTTCAGAGTTACCTCGAATTCCGGCGGATTAGACGCGCGATAGCCGCCGAAATTGACCGGCTGTATTCCGAGCCGTGGAGCGACATGGGAAAAGAAAAAAGCGAGACACATGTCTCCGAAGGGTTTATGGTGACCGAAGGTCTCTCCGTCGGTCGCGATCACCACCACCTGATCTTCGGCATTGTCACCGGAATAGCAGGAATCGATGCGTGAGCCGAGCAGATTGGCGTCCCGGAGCAGACCACCGAAACTGATCTCACGCGAGAGCTGCTCGTCGAAAAAAAAGATGTCGAGGAACCCCCCGGTTTTCTTGCCTGCCGCGTTCTTCGCGAAGCACCGATAAGGACGCCGTGTGTCGATCGGCGACTCGGAGGCGGAGACCCATGGGGATGATCCGTCAAGGGGACGAAACGCATCGGCCTGATGTGGAGCGAGTATCACGAAAGATATTCTTTCCTCGATAAGGCAGTGGACGGTTTCCATGTTGATCGCAGTTTCGGCGAGCCACATCCCTTCGGGATCGCGGTCGAAATCTTTAACAAAGGCGGCTTTCGCCCATCGGATCTGCGTGAGCTGATCGCGGCGCGAGGCGAGCGGCATGATCAAATGGTTGTAAACCTGGGCGATCGCGTTGCCGTGACCTCCCCGGCGCAGCGCGCTTTCCCGGTCGCCCTCGACTATCCGCCTGGTCGTGGCCGGGTGATTCAGCTCGAGCCACGACATGAGAGTCGGTCCGAAGTTGAAACTCATGGCAGAGTAATTGTTGTGAATTCCTGTGATCATCCCCTTCGAGTCGAGAATACGGGAATAACCGTTGGGACGGTAACACTCACCGTAAATTTTTTCGTTCCAGTCGTGACTGGGTGCTGCGCTCTGCTGCGGTTCAATGACGTTGAGCCACGGATTCTCGCGGGGCGGCTGATAAAAATGGCCATGGACAATGACCCACTTGCGCGATGATCCGCGCGCATCAGTCCCATGCATAGGGTGAACCGTCCGGATTTGAAATGTTTTTGCCGTGGAGTCGCCTTTTCAGGAGATCGATTCCCTGAGCGATGATGTCGTTGCGGTCGTGGTGCAGGTTTTCAAACCAGATTTCGAGTTCCTGGTTGATCCGGGTATAGCATTTGTCGCCTATTTTTCTGTCGCCCACCTGAATTTCTATCGTACTTTTTTCATTGTCGATAAGGACGTTCCTTATCCATCGGATACTCATCGCGGCCAGTCCCTCTGATAGTGATTCATGAAATTACGAAAGGCTCCGAATCATATGGTGCTTCATTTCCGGCGCAGCTGAGCAAGGAGAATTCTTCCCTGCGAGGCGTACACGCTTTCGGGAAAATCCATCAAAAGACGTGTAAGCAGTTTTTGTGCCGTATTTCGGTCACCCGTGCGTGCGCCGGCTTCGGCGAGACGGTAAAGGTACTCCGGGTCACCGGCAGCCGGGATGCAGTTCAAGGTAGTCAGTGCCGAAGCGGCTTCGCCGCTTTCGATCTGACGACGTGCGATGCGCAGTCCGATATGCAGGGTATGAACCGAATCCAGATTGGCGGTGCAGAGCAGCCGTGAAGCCCCATTCCGGTCGCCTTTGAATATAGTATATTCGATTGTGATGAATTTGGCAAGTGCTTCCGGGGAGTCCGAAAGGCGTTGGAGCCAGTAGCGGTATTCCAAAAGTTCCCTGGTGCCCGGCCCGGCCGGATCCAACCGCAGGGAATCGAGCTGCGCCCGGCACTCCCCCGTGTTTCCGGTCAGCAGCAGCGTACGAATACGCCAGAGCCGGTGATGAGCTTCGGAGCGGGCAAGCATGGTTTTTTCGCTTCCGGTCAGTTCCAGAGCCGCGGCAGTGCTGTCCGTCAACAGGAGCTGCCGCACACGGAGCGTATCGCGCGCGAGTGACGGAGCCAGAGTGCGGATAAGTCCTGAAGCCTTTTCGTATTCGCCGGTCTGCTGATAGAGCTCGATCGCGCCGGAAATATTGCGACCGGGAAGGGTACCCGCTCTTCCGAGCCAGATGCGCGCGCTGTCACGCATGCCCCTGGATTGATAAGATTCGTAAAGTATTCCAGCCGACTTTCGCCGCATCTCTTTTTCGGCGGATGTACGGTAAAGAATCGCTGCGGCCGATGAAGCGGGGATGAACAGGCGTTTTCTCAGCCGGGTTTCAGCCAGGGCTGCGAGCTGTTCCTCCCGCCGGAGGGTTTCGTGTTCGGTTTCGAACAGGAATCCGATTTGCCTCTCATAAAGCCGCTTCGCTCCGTACTGGTCCAGGATCCATTCCCGTATGGCCCGGTTATCGTCTTCGCGCCCGGGCGACACAAGCCGGTGAAACCTGACAAGCAGCGAATCGGTCTCGTTGGCGTCGAGATCGAGGAGAGTGCGTTCGAACCGGTTGAGAACCAGAGGGGTCAGCTGCGGCCGTTCCCGAATGGCCCGGTGAAACAGAGCGGCGGTCGATTTCTGATCGCCGAGGATCTGTTTGACGCCGATCCATTCGAGAATCATCGGGAAATCCAGTTCCCGCCTGTTGTCCAGAATCATAAAGAGCGTATCCGTTCTCCGTGCATTGCCGTTCTCGAACCTGGAAAGGACGGCGGCGGAGGAGGAGTTGCTCTTTCGCCAGGATCTGAACAGCATCGAAAAAAGGGATTCGTCCTCCCGGACCTTATGATTTCGCCAGGCGCAGAAGAGCAGAGTGTCACCGACCCGAAGACCTTCGATATGCGCGCGGACGGCGGGAGTCCCCTCCCGGCGGGTTTCGTCAAGGGCAAGCAGACTGCACACACATGTTTCGGACATTCCGGACAATCCCGGGTTCCCGCGAGAGGCACGGGATGAAACC
>CAZGVZ010000240.1:0-6735 GCA_964529145.1 uncultured Fibrobacteraceae bacterium
TGTATTGATCAGTTTGCCTCTCCCTGTATTGACGATCATGACTCCAGATTTCATTTTCGCAATAGCGTCACGATTGATCATATTGATATTTTCCGGTGCAAGGGGACAATGAAGCGAGATGATGTCCGATAGCTCATATAGGGTATCGAGCGCGACATAGCGAACCCCGGTTCTTTTGGCGAACTCCCGATCGGGAAACGGATCGAATGCCAGCACTTCCATCCCGAAACCGCGCAGTATCTCCGCAGCCGCTTTACCTATTTGTCCCGTACCGATGATTCCGACGGTTTTCCCGTACATGTCGAATCCAAGCAGGCCGTTTATTGAAAAATTGCCGTCCCGGACACGGTAATACGCCCTGTGAATCTTGCGATTGAGCGAAAGCATTAGTGCGACAGCATGCTCTGCAACTGCGTGTGGAGAATATGCAGGAACCCTTACAACATGCACTTTCCCCCAGACGGCCCTGAGGTCGACATTATTGTAACCCGCAGACCGCAATGCGATCAGCCGCACTCCATTACGATGAATTTCCTCAACCACTGCATGGTCCAGACGGTCATTTACAAAAACACAAACGGCGTCTGCTCCTTCGCTGAGCCTGACAGTTTCAGCGGTAAGGTGGCTTTCGAGCCAGGTAATGTCGAAACCGTACGATTCATTGCCTTTCTCGAAAAATTCTCTATCGTACGGTTTGGTGTCGTAGAAAACGAGATTCACCTTCATAGGATACCTTTTTCAGCCGGCTTTGCAGGGTTTCGAAAGTCCGTTATCGTAAACCTGTAACGGCCATCCTTTTATCCGAAAAACCGGTCCATATCAATCAGTAACAAAGGTGGATCGGTTGGAGGGGCAATAGCCCGCGGAAAAACGGCGGAAGGCATTGCATCGCAAAATGTCGTCTTAATCCACGTCGGAGCCGGCGATTTTCTCGTGTTTAATCCATGGAAGTGATTTTCCACACCAGTAAGTAATGAACACAGCCGGATATCATAATCGAATATCGTGCCGATTTCAATGCTCCGTTATCTCCAGACCATAGCGTACGCCGGCGGATTCTTGCCGAGGTTTCGAGTGTCCCGGTCCATAACTATCCGGTTACATCAACAGGTGGCACTCTCCTTGCTCACCCATGAACAGACATGCCGTTTTGATAACTGTTCAATTTTCCATGCCTGGTGCCCGGGCGGCGATATGCGGTGGTTGAGGTGCCGCCGGTGTCCAACCGTTCGTGGCGGCGATGGTCACCTCGCTCGTGAGGGGATTACATGCTTCCACTTCAATCGGATGATTATTTACGATTAGATGCGAGGCGGCAGCAGGCTGAACCGGTCCGTAGATGCAAAGGTAAACTGAAAAGAATGCGCCAGGGCGGCTGGGAGCCCGTCATGCCGCTGTCCGCGAAGCGAATTCCGCAATGGAAGCGTGTCCGAAAAAGGTTCTGTTTTTCGGTATAACACCGGTAAATTTTCCTGAAGCAGGTCGCGCAAGGGAATTTTTCTATGTAGATACACCAAAGAAGAAATAATAGTACATGAAAACGGCATCACCTGGTTCGTTTAAGAGGATCACCCGTCGAAAGCGAATCGAAACGCCCGATTCAAACGATCCCGTAGAAATCGATATTTCAAATATTTTTCTCGAATTCATATCCTGTCGTTTCAGAAACGACAGCGAAAACTATACAAGGGCCGCTTCTTTCGTACATGATTTGGTCGGACGTGAAACGCTCCTGTCTTTAGCTGAAAAGAAAGCGGAAATGCTTCGCTTCTGCATTTTGAATCGAGGGCACGGCTGCGATGACCGGTTCGAATATTCATTCGATTCCGCACTCAGGTCCTCGTTGGTCGATTTCGTGATGGACACAAACTTCAAAATGATCAATTGCCGATATGATGCATTTCTTTTCGCCTACAGGAAAGAGTACGAGAGTCTTGCTGTTTTCGAAAAAATCCAACTCCTCGCAGACAATGGAACTGTTCTGACTTTTCTGGAAACTGTCATCGCACATCAACAACGATGCATAATCCTGCTGGATGACAAACTCTATTGCACCGCACGTAAAGGACCTCCCGAAATCGCACCAAAGGACCCCATGGGACCCGTTTTCGATTTTTAATCAGTGTGCATTTACCTCCCTGTGTTAGAAACAGAAACAAGTATGACCTTGATTGGACGAATCTTTTTGGAGTACTCTTTCGAATTCACTTTCGGTTGAGCTTGAGATTATTATCCTTGAATTTCGTGCCATTCTATTGACTCATTTCCGGAATCTGGAAAACTTTTTCCAAAATTCTGGAATTGTTTGGGTCTGCGATTCAGGAAACAAAAACCGGATGACCGGCAATGGGGCTACAGGAACAATTTTTGCATGTCCGATCAGATATCTCTGATCCTGCACAGCACAGTTAAGTGATAAAAAATGAATTTCAGGGGTGACTGTAACCTTATTCGGACGAATAATTTACGGAGGTGCCAAGCGGTATAGTAAAAAACAGCGCAATGCGCCGGGTATCTTACGCTTAAGAGCGATGTGACCGTCGTCCGAACAAGGGATAATTATTTCAATCGGAGTTATTTCTGAAATGACCACTGGACTGATTTCAATCGCACTCGTGAGAACGTTGGGGCTGTTTAATAAGACTCATACCGCGTTCAGAATTATTTATTTCCTGGGAAAATTATTGATGAAAAACCGTCGCTCCGCGGGAATTCATCAACTCCTGCGATCTTGTTTGGGCGCATTTGTTCTATATACGAAATGGACTGTTTTCCAGAAAAGAGTTCCCAAAAACATCCGAGTGCTCATAGCATTGACGCAAAAACGACGGCTGTTAAGTTGCCTTGCCGGTCTATCCAGACGATAATCCGTGAAATAACCGGCCCCCCGCTCTGAGACCTGAGATGAATCGAGCTTTTGCAGGCAGGGGACTCATGAGTTCGTCTCCATTCCGTAAAAATTTCCAAAAATCCGATACTTAACTGGAGTGATGGCTGTTAAAGACCCGGGTCTTCACCTCGATTTGAAAAAGGAATTTTGTATGGTGACTCTGCGGAATCCATATTTATTGGTCTAAATTGACTCCCATTCTTCCTGATCGGAAGATTCGATTTTACACTCATTTTCCTGAATGTTTTTTGCCTTTACATAGTTTGCGGCTGAAACCGGGCGAATTCATCAATCCACGGACAGACATCCCTTCATCACGGCCGCCGCTTTTGACGCCCCTGGCACCTTGCCTGAGGGGGGGGGAGAACACTCAATGAGGAACGGTTTTTGCCTGCATCATTCACGGGATTTAGCCAGCTGGAATGGCGAATACCCAAGATTAGCGATTTTTCTCAAGGGAGTGAAATTTCCGAGTGAAGACGAAATCCAGGAAGGAGCAGAAATTCCAGGGGAATCAGTTTGAGCATTTTTCCGGTGGCAAATTCGCCAGCAATTCCTTTCAGCCGCCAAGGGGAATCGTTTAACCGGGTCTGTCCGGAAACCATCCTTTCAATCGAGAATGCAGATCTAGAACGGATTGACGTTAGATGTTCGATTCGAACGCCGCGTGTGCATTTCAGCGCACAGAAAGAATCGCTGATAAGAAGCCGCCCCCAAGACGGAATTACGACGATATGGAATGACAGACGTCAGGCCGGTTTGAAAAAGTTTTTTTCGGAAGACACCGTATACTCATAAGCCATGCGGATAATCGCGTAAATTGGAATTCAGATTGCCGGTAAATAAAAAGGGGCAGGGCCGCTGCTTCGGATAAAAACATGACCGAAAGAAGCATAATGAGTCATATCGTTCGGAATTCCGGAATTCCTTTGATAGGCGATCTTCAGTGGGGGACCACATTCTGCCATTTTTACGAAACGGTGCAGGACCTGCTCGGTACACTTGTTCCTTACTTCGCCGCAGGTCTAAAACAAAATGAGTTATGTTTATGGATCCTCCCGCCGATTCTCACTGCCGGAGATGTGCAGGTGGCCCTCAGGCAGTCGGTCGATCGTTATGACGAATACCTCATTTCGGGGCAATTACGCATCGTTCCACACGGTTCATGGCCGACCAAAGAGAAAGCGACGGATGCCGCAATCACCACATCGATAGATGAAGCGCTCTCCGGCGGTTTTGAAGGCCTCAGATTCGCCTGTGAGGGACTATACAGCAAACGGAACAAAGCAGTGCATCGTTGTGCCGGTTATAATGCAGTTATCAATGATACCGCGATCGCTATGTATGCATACCGAAATGAGACATTGGATGCTTCCGGCCTCCTGAAAATCGTAAAAAAACACATGTTTACTCTCGTAAAAACCGAACGACACCTGGAGCTTCTTGAGAATTCCCAGTCCAGCTCGGTCTGCGGAGGGCTGGAACTGCACAGAAAGAAGTTCGAATCCATCTACAGAAACATGACCGAAGGATTCGCGTTCCACCGGATTGTTCCTGATAACGAAGGGAATCCGTGTGATTATGTTTTTCTGGAGGTCAACCCGGCTTTCGAGCGATTGTCAGGACTCTCGGCGGACGAAATCCTGGGTAAGCGTGCGACCGCAGTGCTGCCGAAATTCGATAAAGAATTCATGAGTTGGATCGAAAAGTGCGGCCGTGTCGCGCTCGCCGGACCTTCCCTTTCCTTCGAAACGCATTCGGTACTTCTCGATACCTGGTACTCGGTATCGGTATTCAGCCCTCAAAGGGGGTTTTTTTCGGTCCTGCTTTCCAACATTTCCGAAAAAAAGGCCTCGGAAGAGGCGCTTCGGAAAGCGAGAGAAAGAAGCGAGGCGCTCAACAGGATAAGCGAATCGGTGCATTCGTCCCTGAACACCGAAGATATTCTCATGTGTCTTATAAGCGAAGGCTTTGCGGGTCTGGGCAGCGAGTCGGCCGCCATCTTTGTACGCAAGGACGGACAATGGATCGTAACGAATTGCATTGGTATGCCCGATGATGTACTCGGACGCTCCGTATCCGATATCGAAAAGTCTCATGCGGTTCTCGCCGTGAATTCCGGTAAACCTGTCGCAGTAAGCGACACATTTACGGATGAACGTGTCAATACGGCATACTTCCGAAAGCATGGAATACGTTCCGTAATCACCGTTCCCCTTCTCGCACGAGGCCAGCCGATAGGCGTCATTTCCTTCAATTACCACCATGCCGTGCATCATTTCACGGAGAATGAAATGGATTTCGCCAGCCAGCTTTTCGCGACCGCTTCCATTGCTTTGGACAACGCCCGTCTGTTTCACGAAAGGGAACGGGATGCAGCGGTGTTGCGCGAGAGCGAGGAAAGATTCGCGATAATGTTCCGCTCGGCTCCCATAGGCATCTGTCTTGCGTCCCTTCCCGGAGAGACCATCTATGATGTCAATACCGCCTGGCTCGCGCTTACAGGATACTCCTTTCGTGAGGAAGTGATCGGAAAAACCACTCGTGAACTTGGACTCTTCTCGGATCCGAACCAATGGGCGGCTATTTTAGAAAAACTGAATGAAACCGGTTCTGTACACAACACAGATACCGAAATCACCATGAAAACCGGTCACAGGCGTACAATTCGAGTCTGCCTCGACCGTGTTGAAATCAAAGGATCCCTCTTCTATCTCACCTCGATCGCCGATATCACCGAACGGATACATATGGTACAGGCGCTGAAGGAAAGCGAGGCTAGATATCGCGAGCTGGTAAAATTCGCTCCGGCCGCCATCTACGAAATCGACTACGTATCCGGTCGCTTCACTGAGGTGAACGATGTGATGTGCAGGCTTCTCGGATACCGGCGTGACGAACTCCTCCTGATTGGCCCTGAAGAGATTCTTTCAGACCAGAGCAAAGAACATTATTCCAGGCGAAAACAAATAATCGATTCGGGAGAGAGGCCCGATGATGTGGATGAATTTCTTATCCGAACCAGAAGCGGCGGGATGGTTTGGGCAATGGTGAATTCCATATATCATGAAGTAAATGGCAGGATCGTCGGCGCATCGGTGATCGCAACGGATATTACCGAGCGAAGGCGCGCGGAGGAGGCTTTAAGGGAAAGCGAGATCCGATACCGGCATCTGGTGCAATATGCCCCGGCAGGAATCTGTGAAGTCGACCTGACAACAGGTCTTTTTTTGGAAGTGAATGATGTGATGTGCCGCCTTTTGGGTTATTCCAGAGAGGACTTTCTTGCGATGCAGGCAATCGATATCTTCGATCAGACGGGCGCATCCCTTTTCAAAACCTGTTTGAGGAAAGCGGAAAGGGGCGAAATACCGGATGATGCGGCCGAGTTTCTGCTCAGAACCGTGGATGGCAGACTCATTTGCACACTGCTGAATATCACTTTTCAGCGCAAGGGCGACCGCAATCCGTCCGTTTCCGTCATCGCTACGGATATAACTTACCGGAAGCGTGCCGAAGAGGAGTTGCAACGATATGCTGAAAACCTTCAGACAATCAACAAAGACCTCTCACGTTTCAACCGCGCCATGGTGGATCGCGAACTCCGGATGATCGAATTGAAGCAGGAAATCAATTCATTGCACCGGAAGCTCGGCCTCGAACCGCCATACAAACTCGATTTCATGCATCAAGACGATATTACTGATCCGATTCAGACTGACGCATCCGGTTATTACACATCCGAAATGGCTTTGTGAATGCAAACCCTCACCATAAAACCGCAAGACAAGAAAGAATACCTTCTGAAATTGTATGTTGCAGGAATGAACGTTCACGGATTGAGC
>CAZGVZ010000241.1:0-6726 GCA_964529145.1 uncultured Fibrobacteraceae bacterium
ATCGCTCGGAATCGACGGCGTGAACCTGCAGGTGGATACCCAGGCCAACGCCACAGCGGGGATCAGCACCCTGGACACTGCGCTCAACAGAGTGAATGCGCTTCGCGCAGACCTGGGCGCCATGACCAACCGCCTGGAGCATGCCCTGGCCAACCAGGAGAACCAGGAACAGAACATGCAGGCCGCGGAATCGGTTATCCGCGATGCCGATTTCGCTTTGGAGACGACGCAATTCACCCGCAACCAGATCCTGAGTCAGTCCTCTACCGCCATGTTGTCGCAGGCCAACATGGTTCCGCAGAGCGTTCTGAGTCTGCTGCAGGGGTAACACGAATCACGGGCGCGGGATAGCGGGCTATCCCGCCTCCGGGCCCCGCGGACATGGCACCGGGGGGCGGCAGCCCGGGGCAAGCGGCCCGGATCGTTCACGGCTTTCAGCATGATGACGCGCGTCGCCTGGCCCGGGAACCGGGCATCGCTCGATTTATCGTAGTATTTGACTGACCGCGCACAAAAAACGATTTTACTACTGTATTCGCTGCACAAACGTCCGGGAGTTCGGAAATATATGGGAGATTTCTTCAAGGATCTGGTCTATTCAAAAGACGACGTCATCGCCTTTCCTGCCGGGATTCCCGGGTTCGAAAAGTCGCGACAGTTCGTCGTCGCATCGGTACCCGAATACGCGCCCTTCGAGTGGCTGGTCTGCATCGACATACCCCGTCTGCGCTTTGCAATCATCAATCCGCTGCTTTTCAAACCGGAGTATTCGCCCGCAATGGTCAAGGAACAGCTCGAGGATCTGGAAATATCCAGGCCCGAAGACCTGCTGCTCTATACAATCGTGACGATCAAGGAAAATCCGCTCGAATCCACTGTCAACCTGGTCGGACCGATTCTCATCAACAGGGCGCGGCGTCGTGGAAAGCAGGTCATCGTCGACGATGACCGGTATGGTACGCAGGAACCAATCATAAGGAAGAAATAACGATGCTCGTCTTAACAAGGAAACTGGGCGAAACCATAAGAATCGGTGATTCCATCACGGTGAAGATCGTAGACCTCGACGGAAGACATGTAAAGCTCGGTATAGAAGCGCCGAAAAACGTTTCTGTGAACCGTGAGGAAATATACGAACGTATTCAACGCGAGAACCGGGCCGCGTCCATCACCAAGGAACAGGGTCTCGAAAACATCGCGCAGGCACTGCGAAAACTGGAAGAGTGAAAGAACCGGACCTGAAGCGGGTTGATTACGGGATTCTTGTGGTGAGCACGTGCGTACTTTCGTCCGCGGTATTGAACCAGAACACCAGCATATTACCTTCCGTGGTAAAGCATTCGTCCAGATCATGTTTCGCGTACACCGGACGGATGTCCGCATAGAGCGCTACAGCTCTATTGATCATGATGTCTTTCAGGTCGTTCATATTCCATATATCGGCACGCTTCAGGCGGAAGTTTAGAGCCGCGCACACCCTGACCCGGGTTAACCGTAATAAAGACGCGATACCACGGATTTGCCAGGCTGATGTAGAAGAATATTCTGCCTTGAAATATCATGATATTCTGAATGAGGTTCTAAAGGAACGTATATGAATGATCGAACTCGTGCGAAGCGTCCGCTTTTCGCGCTTACCATGGGTGATCCCGCGGGGATCGGCCCGGAAATCGCCCTCAAAGCGCTTTCCCGTGAGGATTTCGCCTCCTCGACTCTCGTGGTGGGAGATTTCTCGGTGATGGACGCAATGGCGGAAAAATTGAATTTGAAGCTTTCCCTTTCCGCACTGACCGAGGTGGAGGAGTTCAGGAGCGGGTTCGCCAATGTCCTGGATTGCGGAATGGTCACAGCCGGTTCTTTCACGATGGGAACGCCTCAGGCCGTGTGCGGTCGCGCGGCGTACGGTTACATTGAACGTGCCATAGATCTCGCGCTGCAGGGGCGGGTCGACGGTGTGATCACCAATCCTATAAGCAAGGAGGCGCTCCATGCATCCGGAATCGGCTACCCGGGCCATACTGAGATCTTTGCGGAAAAGACCGGCACCTCCCGTTTCTCCATGCTGTTCCTTCTGGACAATACCGGTGTGGCACACGTCACTACCCACTGCTCGTTGAGGAGTGCAATAGAACTGATATCTACCGAACGGGTGCTCGATAATATCCGGCTGCTCGATCGCACGATGCGGCAGCTCGGCATTCCCGCTCCCCGGCTCGCGGCAGGAGGGCTCAACCCCCATGCTGGTGAAAACGGCTTGTTCGGTGATGAGGAGATCACACTGATAGCCCCAGCGATCGAGATCGCCCGAACGGAAGGTATAGATGTAAAGGGACCCTTTCCTCCCGACACGGTATTCATGCGGGCATTCAAGGGTGAATTCGACGGAGTCGTTTCCATGCTGCACGATCATGGATTCGTAGCTTTGAAGTCGAGAGACTTCGAACATGGAGTCAACATCACCATCGGTCTTCCGATCATCCGTACTTCGGTCGGTCACGGAACCGCCTTCGACATCGCCGGTAAGGGAATCGCCTCACCTGAAAGCCTTCTTTCCGCGTTCGATGCGGCATGCCGGCTCTATCGCAATCGAGAAAAGCTGCCATGACGCGCCGTTTCGGTAACCTGTGCATGCATGTGTGCCGGTATCTTCTCTGCGCTGCCGTGCTCGCCTGCGAAGCTTCGGAGCAGATACAGGCCGATCTCAATTCCATCGGATCGGCAATCGAATTCGATGGGGCGCTGCAACTCAAGGTCGGTGACGCGCTCTCGATGGGGAATGCGACAATTGGCGGTTTTGTCGAAATTCAGAATGAAACGAGATTCGACGAAGGGCTCCTGCCGAACCATCGCTGGCGGGGAGTACTTTCCGGGACTGTCTCCTGTGTCCTGCGCGACCATATGCAGCAGAAGCTTCTGTTGTTTACGGGACTCGAACATGAAAGTTCGCACGCAACCATGGGAATCGTTGAGTCGACCGAGGATCCCTATGAAATGATTTTCGACCACAGATACAGGCGCTGCATGCTCAACGCATTGCCCCTTGGCCTTTCGTACGAAGCCTACGACCGGATCCAGCGGTTCGTGATCAGGGGATATGGTGCGTGGTATTTCTTATCGAAGAACACTCCTGAACTTGACGAAAAAACGGTGGGTAACAGTGGCGGATTCGCAGCTTCGGCACTTTATCGTTATCAGATCGGAAAGAGGATCGGCCTGTTTTTTTCCGTCCACGAACGCTTTCTTTTCAGGGGACCCCGGTTACACAAGGGCACTGTGTACGTCGATGAAAACGGCGAACTGTCCGCGAAGACGCTCGACTACCCGGTGGTGAACCGGATCAGTACGTTTTCCATTGCCTCGGGTGTATCGCTGCCGCTGTTCCGTTCCCGGAGGCTTCTCTCGGTATATCTCCGGTTTCTTCACGGGAACCTCTACGGATATGTCGACAGCAGGGATATCCGCTCCCGGATATCGGTGGGAATGATGGTATCAGGGAGGTGAGATGGTTTTTTCCAGTTTTTCGGCTTCAGCCATCCTGTAAAACGCCCGACCCGAAAAAAAACAGAACCGCCGCCTGGGAGACGGCGATTCTGTCTACAGCATGTCAGCAAAGAGAGGGATGGTGTCCTTCAATATGGAGATATTGAAGATCTGTGTGGGAACGAATCCGGGGAAAATCAAATTTTCCGCCCGGAGTAATCGATCTCTGCCGATACGTGCGCTTATTATCTGTCCCTTCTTCCCCAAACCGGTTGCATCGCAACGGTTCCCCGGAAGAATCACTGTTTCTGTTTTTAAAATATCCCAATGCAGGTGGGGAGTCAACAACACTCGAAAAAAAAGTGTTGCCAGAAAATGGCAACACGGATGATCTTTACCAAAGTTAAAAATGACGGAAATCGGGTTGAATACTGGGTAAACAGCAATAATTAGCCGCTCGCTTCCGGTTTTATCGTTGCCAAAAAAAAGGAAGAATTGGGGCCTTTGCTACCTGGCGCCAATGAAAACGTTTCCATTCTTTGAGTGACAGTTCGAAAGTGATGAACGCATTGCCGGTGCAATGTCCCGAGGGTCTCGGGTATGCTGCAGCGACATCTTCTCTCTCGCTTCGGTCTTTTCGGAACAGGGCGGGAAAAATGAGTGAGGGCCTGCTGAGCCGGATTACCTCATGATCCAAAGTTTGTGCGAACCCGAGGGACTGACAAGGATACTGTTCCCGAGAGGAACCGCCGTGCAGAAGAACCTTTCGCCTCCGTTAAGACGAGGGGTGAGATCGGTCCAGGAAACTCCATCGATGGTGTAAAGAATGTCCGAGAACGGGGCGGAACCTCCGGTTTCGGAATACCCGCCCAGGGCCCAGAGCCTGTTTTCGAACGACACAAGCGAATGGTAGTGATCCTTTGAAAACGGGGCCGCATCTGTAACACGGGTCCACTCGCTTCCGTTTTCGGATTGCCACACGTCATTGAACGAAGCTTGTGTTTCCACCGCGTCGTTGAACCCGCCCGCAACGACGATCCTGCCGTTGAAAACCGCGCACCCGTGCCCATACCTTTCTGCAAACGGAGCATGTTCCGCGGAGCGCTGCCAGGATAACCCGTCTCCGGACGACCAGACGTCGTTCAGAATCGGTTCGTTTTCCGAATCGCTCAATCCTCCGATCACCACCAGCTTCTCTTCATGGACCACACAACCGTGGTACAGTCGGGGCGAAAACGGCATAGCCGTCTCACGGTTCCAGCGCACTCCGTTCGAGGAACTCCAGACCGCGCGATTGAAGGTTTTCGATCCGGTCTTTCCCCCTATGATCCAGATTCGGTTCCTGAACACCGCGGCGGTGTGCCCGAAGAGGTTACCGAAGGGGGCTGCATCGGTCATCAGAGTCCAGGTGATGCCGTCGTCAGAACTCCAGACATCGCTCCGGTTTCCACCGATGATCCAGAGCGCGCCGTTGAAGGTAACGAGTACATGTCCGTTTCGTCCCAAAAGCTCCTTCGGCGGAGAAACGCTCTTCCAGAGCAAACCCACCCAAACCACCGTAGTATCGAGAGTCCGGTTTCCATCATTGTCGGTGGCGCGAAACAGGCAGGTCAGCCTCTCGACGGGCGCCTTGAAAGGAGCGAGATGCAGGGAGCCGTCACCGGTTCCGATAAACCGGCCTGTCGCTCCCACGTCCCATTCCATCGAAGTGACCGATCCGTCATCCATAGCCGTTGCGGTGAGCGTGAGAGAATCGAACAGACCGATGAAGGTGTCTGCCGGAGTTTTCGTGACCGGCGGCTTCGAAACGGTCGATATGGCATTGGGCCCCGTCGATGAAGAAGCGTGAAGCTCCGGAGCTGGGGGAACGGCTGTCGTTGCCGGCTTGGGAGGCACCTGAATCGGTTGCGGGGGCGGAACAGGTGAAATCCGGGGAGCGTTCTGCAGGGTCACTGCTGGTTTCGTTACCCATGCCTCGCTCTCTCGTGGAATCCGGAGCGTATCGGTGAAATGGTCCATTTCCGCGGAGCGGATGCGCAAGGAGCAGCGGACCGCCCGGTATCCCGGGTGTACCGATCGAATCACTGCGGTAAAACTACCGGCAGGCAGCGGACCAGCCTCGAAGTGTCCTGAACGGTCGCTGCTGAACGTGAACGGGGTACCGGCAAGCGCCATAAGGGCCTTCCGGTCTGGAGCGTCGCTCTGGGTTTTTACGGTAAACTCGAGTGATCCCGGAGGCTTGAGCGTATCGAACACCCGGATCGTATCATTTTCTTCAGGTACACTCAGGGAGCGCATTGCCCAGGCGCCCTTTTTCCGGGCAAGGAGAACGTAAGGGGAACGGTCCGGAAGCAGCATGTCGTAACTGCCTGAACGGTCGCTTTTACGGCAGCGCTCCGCGCCGCGGGGGAAACGGTATTGAGTCGTGGTATCGAAAATCTCATGACCTGCCCGGTAACAGCAGATTTCCGCGTTGGATACCGGTTTCCCGGATCGATCGAATACCCTGCCTAAGAGCACCGGCGGGTTTTCTTCCGTGGCAGCGATCGACCATGCACCGACTGAAAGGATTCCGAAGATCCCGAAGAGCTGAATTCCTTTCATCTTGATACCTTTGCGGAAGAGCCGCGCGCAAAGAGGCCGGAAACCAGAAAAAGCGCCGCAAGGACAATCAGGAAAAAAACGGCCCTGCGCAACCCGGAGCGTTTCGATCCGCATTCGGCTCTTTTCGCATTTTCACCGTTGGAGTGCAGGGTCTCAGCTCCGGAGGGTAGGGGAGTGGAATTTTTTTCCGATCCGGAGTGAGCGCGGCTATGGTGTACGATTCTGTCGGCAAGAAGGTCATCTACGTTGTCGAATGCCGGCGTCCCCGGTTCCATCTGGATCATTGCGTGTTCCTTTCGAACGTCTTCTCATTTGTATGAGATCGCCTTTGGCGCGTTGAGGCGTGTAAATGTCCAACATGTCTTCCGATTAACGGGTACAGCCCCGTGAGGGTTTTCGGAATCAACAACCACGGCTAAAAGCCGTGGTCCCCTTGCTGAAAACCCCATAGGGATCACATTGTCCTCTCTTACCGAGGCAGGTAATGGCCGGCGCCTGGTTGTGCCACGGAGAAACGCCAGGTTTCCACGCGCATGCTCTCCCGTTCTCCAACATCGGCCTCATCCGTACATTGCCCTTTTGCCGCTGACCGATGCTCCTTGACAGCCGTTTCTCCGTATCACTGCCCGTCACCTCCGGCCC
>CAZGVZ010000242.1:0-6713 GCA_964529145.1 uncultured Fibrobacteraceae bacterium
CAAAAGCACCGGTATCAGAGTAATTTTCCAGGACAAGATCCGAACCGGACAGAACGAAACCATCATGGACGCCCGGAATACCTGACGAATAGCTTAATGAATCGCCGTCGGGGTCACTCGACATCTGGGAGAGATCCGACGTGTCCGGAATACCTGAGATGGAAATGAGACGAAGTGTATCCGATTCCCATGCGGGCGAAGAACCCTGTGGCACAACGGTGAAAATGAGTGTGTCTCCGCGGCTCGTCCCGTTGGAATTGCGTGAGGCTATGATGCACCACTTGCTGCCCACTTCCGGAAATACAAAGGAGAACTCTGTCAGGGTGTCATCCCAGGGCCCTGAAAAGGAATATTGCGTATCCACCCCCTTTTCTGGAGTTTCTACGGCAATGGACACACCGCTGATGAATTTTTCCAGGTATAGATGCACGGTTACGGTCACTTCTTCACCCGCCGTCACTTTCACCGGAGGAAGCGGCTTTTCACCGTTCACAAGGCGAAAGGAGGGACTGGCGTTTCCCGGATCCCTGGAAGGGTCCTGAGGCATCTCACATACAAGCAACACCGTAGTGAGTATGAACACCGGTAAGGAAAACGGCTTCACCGACATACTGCGCTCCTTTGACCCTGGGTACATCTTTCAGATAAAACCTGAATCGTATGAGTGTCACTTCATTCTTGAAGTGTATCGATATGCCCTTCGCGCCTGCGAGCCAGTTCTGCTCGGTGCGGCGGTGTCATTTCTTTAAGCGTAAGTTTCCAGCGCATTGCGCTGTCTTTGCTGTACCGCTTGGCATCTCATCGTAAATAAATTGTCCAACTAAGGTAAAAATAATCGGTAATCTCAGGAAAAACCGTGATGACCGTCACAATAAGAAACATATTATCACATATGGCAGGACGAAACTTTCTCCTCCGTTTCATCACATATTTTCAGGATATGTCATGAGGAGCTTTACAGCAGGAACGAAATTCCAAGATCACTCTTTCTTAATAATCCGGAAATCAGGATTTGGCGCCCATACGTAATGCAGTGAACCTGATTGGTTTTTGGTGCACTGAAAGCGAATGGTATAGCCCGGGCTGGAGCAGCCGAAGGCCCGGGTTGATATGCAACACCATGTTTTTCGGCCCTGAAGGGGCGACGCACCTTCCAATCTATTCAAAAAACATCACAAATTGGCATTTCCCCGGAAATCAAGAGTCGTGCAGCCAATACCGGGCGCTTCCCTCTCCTCACCCCTGCAGCATCTCGAAGCGTATGCGCATCATGATCCAGACGCTCACGGGTTCCTCTCCCCTGCGGGCGGGCTCGAACGTCATCCTGAAGCACGCTTCGGCCACCTTTTCCTTCGATCCGAAACCGAGATCGTCGAGCACGACCGCTTTTTTAACCCGGCCGTCCACGTCGACGAGCACCTTTACTCTGATGACTCCCTCGATCCTGTTCTGCAGCATCTCTTTGGTGTATTCGGGTTTGACCTGCGAAGAGAGGCGAGGGTAGCTGGTAACCGTGGTGATCGATACCGGCACGCTCCGGAGGTCGCTCTGGGTTGCGGTCACGGTATCGATGCCGGTGTCGAGCGTATTGCCTTTTTTTCCGATGATGGCGTCCGCGGCGTCCCCAGAGGCACCGATTCCTGTGGAATAGACTTTTTTAAGCCCGTAGATCCGCCTGACCGTTTCAGGACTCTTTTGATCCGGAGGTGGCTGGACGATATCCTCTTTTTCCTGCGCGAGCACCGGCTTTTCTGTCAGATCCACCGGCTCCTCGGGGATGGTTTTTTCCGGTTTCGCCCTGGGTTTCGGTTTATCGGCCCGGGGAGGCGCGCTTCTTTCTTCGAGAATGAATCGTGTGTCCTGAAATTGTGCGATCCGATCCGTAATTGTGACTGCGGGCGGGTTGTGGGCCCGGAGATAGAGCCCCGCACCGCCGAAGAACAGGAACGACAGGATCACGATCGGTACAAACGGCTCTATTTCTGTCGAACGCCGATAGGCGAGGGATTCTCCGATCCTTTTTCCATTCGGTTTACTGGCCATCACTCCTCCTGCAGAACCAGTACCGAGTAATCGGTGAATCCCGCTTTAGAGCAGGAGTACATCACTCTTTTCACGATTCCGAACTCCACTTCCCTATCGCACTGGATCATTACCTTGGGGGGGGAAACCGTATCTTCGCATTTCGATCGTTGCAGTCGCATCCAAGAATACAGGGGGGAGATAAGCAGAGAATCTGATGACGCGATCTCCGCGACCTCAATCAGGGTCTGTCCGTCCGCGAGTATAGCCTTTCTTGTCACCACGACGGAACAACGGGGGCGCGGAGGCTTTTCCGAAGTAGAGACCGGAAGAATGAGATCCTCGGCCGGAGTGAGGATATCGCCCTCGACCGAAAAACTCTTTATGAGAAACACCAGAAGGATGGTCATGACGTCGACCAGGGAAGTCAGCTGCGGGGTGAAGGTTCCGCCCAGGGGGGCCGAAGCCGTTTCCTTGAAAATGCTCATTGCGGGGTCCCTGTTCCGGTCGCGCTCGAAAGGCCGATCTTTTCCAGGCCCGCCTCACGGCATAGATCCATTGCGGCGACGATATGTTTAAACGGCACCACGTCTCTCGATGCGACGATGATCTCACCCCCATACGCCAGTTCGTTCTTTCTCTTCTTGAGCCTTTCCGACAGAATGTCGAAAGGATACTTCCCTCCAGTGACGGGAAGTGAATCGAGGAGAGTGTCTCCGAGCACCAGACCGCAATAATCCTCCCCGAGACGTAAGGTGAGCTTTGGTGTGGGCTTTTCGTTCGTGCGGCTCAATCCTGGTCCGATATTTGGCGGCACCGAAAACTCGATGATCGCAAGACGCGTGAACACCGCCATGGAAACCAGAAACGGAATCAGTATGATGAACAGGTTCATCACCGGGGTCACGTCGAGATCCGTGACCGCAGCGGCTTCAGAGGGGGGACGTGCGAAACGGAAGAGTGAAAGTTTCATTCAGGCCGTTTTTTTCGAAGGAAATTCATGAATCTCACAACCGCTTCGTCAAGATTTTTGGTAAGGCGGCTCTGTTTGTTGGATAAAAAGGTAAAGGAAATCATGCACGGTACTGCGACGATCAAGCCGAAGGCCGTCGTGATCATCGCCTGAGAGATGCCGCTGGCGAGCATCGCGGCTTTATTCGCGGCTTCCGCGGAAGCGAGCGAGGAAAACGAGAGCTGCAGTCCGCTGATGGTCCCCAGGAGCCCTAGCAACGTGGCGATATTGGCGAAAAGCGAAAGGTAATTCAGCCTTTGTGGTAACCGGGGTACCTGCTGGATCGCAGCTTCCTCGACCCCTTCCTGAATTTCGGCCATCGTCGCGCCGGAACCGTACCGTTCGACCGCGACCCCGAGCAGTTTCAAGAGCGGGGATTTGCCTCCGGCTACAATTTTGCCGGCGGCCGGAACATCGTCGCCGCTGAGCACCTGAATGAGCATGGATACCCGCTTCAGTCCATTTCCACCGCAGGTGATATAGTAGAACAGGACACGATCCAACATTACGGCGCACGCACAGGCGAGCACGCCGAGAATCGCCCACATGAACGGACCGCCTGCGTTGAACCATATCGCGAGAGACCGGATCATCGTCGTTCCTCCGCTTTCGTTTCAAAGGTGATGCATTAAGGACCATACCAGCCTGAAAAGCTCCCGGAGGGGCACTGATCTTTGTGCAGCTCCCGGGCAGGCATTTACCCGGTCCGGATTCTGGATGGATTACAGCAATGAAAATATATCGTTCCTGCCCCGGGCACTACTGGACCGGCAGCTGAACACGATAAATCCGCCTGTACCCGCGAGTTCCGGAATCACTTGAAAACATGCATTTGCCTTGTAATAATCCTTCAAGTAAATTCAGGCATGACCGGCTTGCATTCGAACCGGCACGAAGCTATAATCCTTATACCTGAATCGATCGCCGAAAGGGCGTGTCCAGGTATTGCCCTGCACTGAACAGTAACGTTGTACCGGTGTCGCGCACCCGTTCACCGGAGAGCGGTTGCGCCGGAGCGCGTGCCGTTTTCCGGAAAACGGCACGCGACACCGGGCACCACAATCATTCACTTTTTATCCTGACGCCGGGTGCCCGATGAGATTCGTTGTTTTCACCTTGTTCATCGCTTCAATCACGTGTCCCGCTTTCACGGCCGGAGATGAATCCGGGAATCCGGGTAACGATCCCATATTCCCCACCCCCTCCATCCTGAAGGACAATGTAGCTTTCTGGACCAAGGTCTATACGGAAATCCCCATGGGCCAGGGGGTGCTCCATGACCGGGATTATCCTCTTGTGATATTTAAAAAGATCGCCGGGGAAAGCGGATCCGGAAACGTGAAAGCCGAGAGAAAGAGGATCGTCGAAGCGCTTGCCAACATCGTATCTACTCCGGACAGCGCACTGACCGTTTTCGAGCGTCAGATCCTGGAACTTTACAAAAAGTACGCCGACAGCTCCGCGATTCCGGGAGCCGCCGACCGGGTACGGTTTCAGCAGGGTCAGACCGAACGTTTCAAGGAAGGGCTCAGACGTTCAGGCATGTACCTCGACACGATACGCGCAATACTTAGAAGATATGGCGTTCCGGAGAGACTGGCCTATTTGCCGCATGTCGAAAGTTCCTTCAATACCGAGGCGTATTCGAAGGTAGGCGCCGCAGGGCTTTGGCAGTTCATGCGCGGCACGGGGAAACTTTACGGTATGAGGATCGACTACACCATCGACGAACGCCGGGATCCGGTTACAGCGACGGTGGCTGCGGCGAAATACCTCTCCTCGAGCTTCGAGCAGCTCGGGACATGGCCCCTGGCGATCACATCCTACAACCACGGCGTATACGGTATGAAAAGAGCGGTCAACAAAACCGGTTCGCGCGACATCGAGGTGATAATCCGGAAATACGACAGCCGTTCGTTCCAGTTCGCATCAAGTAATTTTTACAGCTGCTTTCTCGCCGCCAGCGCGATCGCAGCCGACCATTCGAGATATTTCCCTGACGTAAAGCTTCTCGAACCGCTCGCTTATCACGACTTCGCCATCGGGCACTACATCGGGGCCGATGAGTTCTGCATGCACACAGGCATCCCGCGGGATATGCTCATAAGACTGAATCCCGCGATACGGCCGGCTGTATTCGCGAAACACCAGAAACTGCCGAAAGGGTTCGCGATCCATATTCCAGCGTCCAGACCGCTGGCCGAGATCGCCATGGCATACGGGGCCATTCCCGACTCCCTTAAAATGAGCGCCCCCCCGCGGCCTCAATATTACAGAGTCAATTACGGCGACAACCTTTACGCCATCGCATCCCGTCTCGGGGTTTCGGTTCAGGAACTCGCGTACGAAAACGGCATCACCCGCCTGAACCGAATACGCTCGGGACAGGTTCTCAGAATTCCCGCGAAATCCTCCGCTGGAGCGCCGGAAGCCACTGTTCAGACCGCATCCGTTGTGCCGTCACGCACCTCAACCGCACCCGTCACAACCCCGGAAGTCGTCCGGGCCGCAATACCGCCTATACCGACCACCCCGGCCGGGGCGGTCACCGCGGATGCCGCCGCGGAAATCGCCCAGGCTGAAGCCGAGGCGTCCGTCCCTCCGGAAGAAATCGCGATGAGCGAAAAAGAAACCGGACGGCCGCCGGAAGTATCGATGAGTGCGGCAGCCTCCAAAAAGAGTGGAGAGCCGCGAGTGACTCCGTCCGTTTCACCTCTCCCGCAGACTCCGCTCAGCGATTCGCTCAAAGAGATCGCGTTCACGCCGGCCCTGGTCGAGCCGGTTAAAAAAAACACGGAAAAACCGAAGATCGCCCCCACGTTCGACGTGTCCATCTACGATCTTGACGCCGTGCTTTCACCCGTGGGGACAAACGCTAAAATTACCGTATCCGTCGATGAGACGATCGGTCACTACGCCGACTGGCTCGGCATTCCAACGTGGAGAATCCGGAAACTCAACGATATGGGGCGCCGCTCGAATATCCTCATCAACCAGAAGCTGCTCATTCCCGTAGACCGGGCCGACGCTCTGGAGCAGTTCGCCGCCGCCCGGCTGGAATACCATATGGCTATCGAGGAAGATTTCCATTCCCAGTACGCCGTCTCGGATGTCGTACCGCATATACTCAGGTCCGGGGAGGCGCTCTGGGATATCTGCAACAACAGCGAGAATCCGCTTCCATTATGGCTGTTCAGGAAATACAACCGTCATCTGGACCTGAATCGTCTGACAGCAGGATCTGAGGTGTGGATTCCGCAGGTGAATGAACTCACGGAGGAGGAGATAAGGAACCTGCAGTCCGCCCCCGTTTCGCCGCGCCCGGTTTCCCGGCCTTATCTACAGCGCCCGGGCGAACTGAAAAGGATACCCTGAAAATGCGGAAACAGGCCTGATCATGCGACGGAATAGTGCGGGAGATATGCCTCGGAAACATAAATCTTGATTACGTTGTTGATATTCAGCGTTTCGAGGATATCGAACAGTCCCGGATCGGGCTCGATAATCGACAACGACCCGCCTTTCTCCTCGACTTTCCTGTAACAGTTGATCAGAACGCTCACGGCTCCGCTGTAGATGTAGGAAGCGTCGCAAAAACTCACGGCAATATGAATTCTGCCCCGCTTCAGGTATCCGATCACCAGATCATGAAGTTCGGAAAGATCGTTGATGGTCTGGT
>CAZGVZ010000243.1:0-6474 GCA_964529145.1 uncultured Fibrobacteraceae bacterium
AGGCGGAGTCACGGTTGTTCGACAGCATGGTCTCGAGGTCTAGTTCGAGGAGAAACCGGTCGGTGTCGAGGAACATTTTCGTCGATGGGCGGAGCCGTCCACCGAAGATCATGCCCCTGCGTGTATCCTTGTCGATCCTGGCCGCAGCCTCGGATCCGTCGTAGGAAGGCACGTAATCGAAGATGCTCATGAACGTGCCGCCAACCCCGAGACCCCGCAGAAGGAGCAGGTCGATATTCGTTCCGATGAAATAACGATCCATATCCTCGTCTTCGAACTGGTCCGCGACGGCGCTTCCGCTCTGCCAGTTCGTTCCCCCGAGTCGCAGCCGAGCCGCGTTGACGTTGACGTGCATCTCGTTGAAGATCGGGACCAGTTCCGCGTCGAGGTTGAAATTGACTCCATTCAGGACGCGGTCGTTATTGCCGAGAAACACCTCTTTCATCGCTTCGCGCCGTTTGGCCGCGAAAATCTCCGGCTCGTAATCGATCTCGATATCGGGCGACCAGAGGGAAAGGGGGCTGTACCGCTGGCGGTAATCTCCCACGTTGAACCGGAACATCTTCCGGACATTTCCGTCGATGCTTATCCAGCGGGTGAAGATCGGGTTCGAAACATCGGAGAAGAAGTTCTGCCAGTTCTGGTGCATGCGAAAGATGATCCGGCCGGTGAGCGCTTCGTTGGGTCGTGCGTTGATGTCGAAATCGACCGAGGTGTATTCGTTCGATTCCGAACGCTTCTTCCCCCAGTCCACAGCTTCGTCGCCCGAACCTTCGGCAAGACCGGAGTGGAGATACTGGGACCTGAACGTGCCGTTGAAATGGATTCCCGCCTTGTTGAGAACCGCGTTCATCTTTCGCTCTATTTCACCCATCCGCTCGTCGTCGCCCTCGGTCGACGCGAAGAGGGGAACCATCAGGAAAAGCACCGAAAAAAAAGAGGTTCTCAAGACCATGAGAGATCCTTTCGTTACATCTTTATGTCGTGAAATGGTACCGGTTTTCATGAGTGTTCATCCTGTTCTCTAGAACCACGTTTTGATTTCCATCGACACGATCGGCGTCGACCAGTCGTTCTTTTTATAAGCCATATCCTTGTGCCGCATGTATTTGGCCCTGCCATGGAGGCCGACACGGCTTAGGATCTCCCAGTCAAAGCCCAGACCGATCGCTATATCACGGTAATCGATCGGAACGTTTATGAAGGTCGATGTGTCGGACCACGCCCTGGCGTACTCATCGGCGACATATTCGAGGTCCGTCCTTTTCACGTTCATCCACGCTTTCTGCGACCGCCAGTTCTCGAGCCCGAGGATGCCCAGCAGGTAGAACTTTTTCGAAAGCTGGATAGCGGGCTCGAACCGCAGGTACACCGACCAGAGCTGGACATCGTCATCCTTGTCCCCGGTGGCGAACGCGGTGAAGGCGGTGGCAACGTTGTTGAGCGCCGCGTATCCGCCGAGGAACAGGTTATGGGGATAGCCGATAATGTCGCTGATGTCGTATGCGACGTCGACCTCGAAATTGTTGGTGAATTTCCGGTTCATGGGGACGAATCCCGAGGCGCTCGTGTCCGAAACCCCGTTTTTCGTGTAGACACGGGTTCTGTCGACGACTCGTACCATGCTTTTCGTGTTCTTCATGGCCATGTCGGAATCCGGATACGCCACGAAGCATTCCGTGGTCGAAAGATAATCCATCGAGATTCCACCGTTTTCAAGGCTTTTCTTCGAGTTCGCAAAGGTCGAGAAGCTCTCGTCCCCGAGCCTCCTTCCGTAGTCGTCCGGAAGCGGGTTGTCGAACACCTGGCCGTTGGCCCAGCGGTTATAGCTCGAATGGGGAATGGTGAACAGGTCGAGTCCGTTGAGGCGGTAAGGAATGTAGAGCAGGTCGCGCCCTTTGTCAAGCTGCATATGCTGGCCGTAGGAGACGCGGAAATGACCGTACCCCGGCAGTTTGGGCATGACGGACAGCAGCACTCCCGCCATGTTCTGCACGTAGGGCGAGGCCTCGTGCCGGGCGAGGAATTTCCCCGAACCGACCAGGTTCGCGCCGAACGCGTAGAACGCGTCGTTGGGCGCGGCGAACGACATCGGAGAATAGAACCCCTTACCGATAACCGCGACCTCCGCCTGGAACGGCAGTTTCGTGTTCACGGTCAGCCTGGTGTAGAATGCGGGAATGAAATCGGTCGACTTGACCCGTGTGCTGTACCTTTCCGAAGAATCCTCGCTGCTCCAGGTGAGATATGTGGTATCGACCCTGCTCAGCGCGATGTCGGAGTGGAGGTCGAACAGCCCCTTGGCCATCAGCCCCCGCAGGTCGACTGAGAAGATGGTCGGCTCCTTGAAGAATCCGGTGCCGTCTAGGCTCTCGGCGCTATCGAGCTTCCCGGTGATGCCGAAATTCTGCAGGAATCGATCCTGGGTACCGTCCTGAATGGTGAAGATATCCTCGTTCACGTGAAACCGGTTGAAATTGAGCCCGAGGGTCAGGTTTCCAAGCAGTTTCGACTGTGCGAGGCGGGCGTGGAACAGGTGGCGGTACGAATCGCCGATACCGCTCGCCTTGAGTGGAAACGGATCCGTATATGTGATATCCCCCGCGAAATCGGCGTACTCCCGTTCGTAGTTGTCGAAACGTTCGTAGGTGCCCCAGAGCATGTCGAGATAGAGATTCGCGGGAAGGTTGATGCTCTCGAAGTTGACGCCGTTGAATGCCTTCTTGTGCCACGCGGCGCGTCCCGCTTTCTCGCCCACCGCGATGTTGTATTCGTAGTAACGGGCGATAGGCTGTTCGATCTCGAAAGGCAGGAACTCCCAGGCGAAGGTACGCGGCTGCGATTTCCACACTGTAAAAGGAGACGCCTCGATCCAGTTGATGTTACCCATGCGCATCCAGAACGAAGCAGGTCTGGTGCGCACCGCGATCCCCGCGCTCATGTCTTCGTGGATATTGGCGGTGACCAGCATCTTGTCGTGGCGGGTCTGGGCCCGAGGCCCGTCCGCGCCGCCCTTGTCCGCCTCCTCCTTGGTCCAGCGGTTACCCTGCATCGAGTGCTGGAACCCGATCTTGGAGTACAGCATGGTGTTCCTGCCCGCGCGGGCGACCATCCCGAATCTCAGAAGACTCTCGTTTCCCTCCCAACCCGACTGAAAATAGGAGCGGTCGGTCTGAAGACACTCCATGTCCGTCTCGAGATTGTGGAACTGGATCTTCACCCTGCCCTCTCCCGAAAAGGAGACCGGCGATGATCCACCGAACATCTTCGTGGAGCCGACTCTCGACTCGAACTCTTCTTCAGTCAAGTTGAACGAATTCAGGAAGCTCCTGTATTCGGACGTATCCGTCGACGCGGCGGACTTTTCCTCTTCTGCGGCAGCGTGGTACAGAATACCGCAGGAGAAGACCACTAGCGGCACCAGTACTTTCTTGAATGGAATCACCAACCCTCCTTGAAGAGTCGTTTGAAATTAAAAATCAATTCGTTAGTGAGATATTCCTCGTGTACGGTTCAGTACCGCCGGCTGGAAAACCGGAGTGCGAACGGTGTTCTCCGAGGCAGTCCGTCGCCTCAGGAATATAGGATAAATACTTCCATTTCTCAACCGCACGCAACGGTACGGCATTCAACGCGTGTACTTTTCCGGAGTACGGCGGTCCGGCGCCGTCAGCGCGTGATCCAGTTCTTGTGGATATCGGGAATGTCGTCGAGCAGTTTGACCGTGTGCTCGTTTTCCGGAGTCAGCGCCACATCGTCCGGAGTGCCCTGTTCGACGATCTTTCCTTTATGCATGATAAAGATGCGGTCACTCACGTAGTAGGCGAGCCCGATATCGTGCGTGATGAACACTATGGTCATGTTGAGCTCTTTTTTGAGCTTCATCAGGTAATCTAGGATATTGGCCCGTACGCATGCATCCACCATGCTGGTCGGTTCGTCGGCTATCAACACTGAAGGACGCAGAATGAAAATCCGCGCGAGCAGCATACGCTGCATCTGTCCGCCGGAGAGTTCGAACGGGTACTTGCCCTCGATCTCCGATGGTACGATATTCACCGCGAGCAGCGCCTGGTCGACCCGTTCTTCGATCTCTTTTCTGGAAGGACGGTTCTTCATGATGCCGAAAGCCGCCCTGAGCTGGGAACGGATGGTGAAAAACTGGTTGAAACAGCTGAAGGGGTCCTGGAAAACCGGCTGCACCTCCCGCCAGTGCATCCGCTGATCCCTTATTTTCCCCCCTTTGTACAGGAATTCTCCCGAGGTGGGATGTATGAGATTAAGCATGACCTTCGCGAGCACGCTCTTCCCGCACCCCGAACCCCCTACCAGCGACACGATCTCCTGGTCCGCAATGCCGAAACTCAGGCCATCGATCGCTTTTGTGCTCTTTTTGCCGTGACCGAACACGCAGGTCAGGTTCTTCGCGGTAAAGACTTCACTGGGCATACGCACACCTCACCTGTCTATCGCCGACGATGCGGATTTCCTGCTCCGTCGATTTGCACTCTTCGCGCACCTCGGGGCAGCGCTCGGCGAACCTGCATCCCTTGATCGGTTTCGCGAGGTTTGGAGGCGCGCCCTCGATCGCCACCGGCTTTCTCTGTTTCTGACCCGGCTCGGCGCTCAGCATGGCGCCCATGAGCGCTTTGGTGTAGGGGTGCCGCGGATCGAAAATTATCTGATCGGTGGTCCCGAGTTCAACGAACTGCCCGGCGTACATGACCGCGATCCGGTTGGCGACATGGCGCAGAAGCGGCAGTTCGTGAGTGATGAAGATCATGGTCGAAAAAATTCTCTTATCAAGAAGATCGAAGATCATCCTGATCACCGCCTTCTGGGTGGTGACGTCGAGCGCGCTGGTCGGCTCGTCTGCGATCACCATCTTGGGGTTGAGCAGCGTGGAGATACCGATCACGCTGCGCTGACGCGTTCCGGCCGTAAGCTGGATCGGATATGCGTCGAGCACCTTGTCGGTCTCCATCCCGATCAGGTCGAACCGTTCACGAAGCCGCTCATGGATCTCCTTTTTGTTCGAGACACCCTCGTGGCTCGCGATCATGTCGGCGGCCTGGTCCTTGATTTTCCTAGTCGGATTGAGGGAATTGAAGGCTCCCTGCGGGATCATGGCGACTTTGCGCCCGAGGACATTCCTTCTCACGTCTTTTGGGGAACGCCCCATGATCGACTCTCCGACCACCCTCACGTCTCCCGAGGTGGGCCAGAGCGGAGGGATGAAAAGCCCCATGCATCCGTTCACCAGAGTCGACTTTCCGCATCCCGACTCTCCCGCGATGCCGAGCACTTCACCCTGCTCCATTGAAAAAGTGACCCCCGCGACCGCCGGTATCCTGTCGCCGAAGCGCGTCAGATAATGCAGGTGAAGGTTATCGACTTCAAAGATCGGCATACTCGCTCCAGTCATTTCCGCAGCCGCGGGTTAAAAACGCCTTCGAGTGACGTGTTGATGAAATTGAGCGCGAAAACGATGATGGTGATGAGTATCATGGGGGGAATGAACGCCCACCATGCGCCGTCGCTGAGTGCCTCGTTTCTCATCGCCTCGTTGAGGATGGTGCCGAGCGACACTGTATCGAACGGGCCCAGTCCGATCATGCTGATCGCAGCTTCCGAGAGAATACCGCTGGCGGTCTGCATGATGAACACCATGACCACATACGACATCAGGTACGGAAGTAACTGCAGCAGCACGATCCGCAGGGTTCCGTCACCATTGACACGCGCCAACGCGATGTGGTCGCGGCTCTTGAGGCTCGCGGCCTGCGCGCGCACCGCGCGCGCACTCCAGGTCCATGCCGTCGCCCCGATCAGCAACGCGATGAGCGCCAGGGAACGGCCCTCCTTGAGGCTGCTCGAAACCAGGATTAGCACTACGAATGTGGGAATAACAAGGAAAAGGTTGGTGATCAGGGTGATGACATCGTCCTGCCACCCGCCTTTGAACCCGGCGTAAATGCCGAGAAGCGTTCCGGTCACTGTGGCGATGATTCCGGCCAGGAATCCTACGTAAAGGGACGACCCCAGTCCGGTGATGAGCAGGCTGAGCATGTCGACTCCCAGATGATTGGTCCCGAGCAGATGCTCCTTTCCGGGAGGCATGTAAGGCATGCCCACGCGGGTCACGATGTCGACCGGGTAGAGCATAGGTGCGAGAAGCGCGACCAGGATAGTGCCGAAAAATATCACGGTCCCGATGAGGAACATGGGGGTTTTCAGAAGGTTCATCAGCAGTTTCATTATTTACCCCCCGCCATTCCCGCCTTGACGCGTGGATCCAGGAATCCGATGAGAATGTCCACGGTGAAATTGGCGATCAGCACGCTCACGGTGATCAGCAGCGTGCACCCCTGAATGAGAGGGTAATCGTTCCCCTGTATCGCTGTCAAAAGCGCCATACCTATTCCAGGGTAGGAAAAAATCATCTCGGTAATGAGCGCGCCCCCGATCATACCT
>CAZGVZ010000243.1:6494-6710 GCA_964529145.1 uncultured Fibrobacteraceae bacterium
CCGATCGAAAGGGCCAGTCCGGTCAGCTGCGGAAGCATGGCGTTGCGGAACATGTACATGAGTATCTTGTTCTCCCTCACGCCGAGCCATTTGGCGTACTTCACGTAATCGGTCCCCAGTTCGTAGATGCACATGGACCGCATGCCGATGGCCTGACCACCGGCCAGGATGAGGAAGATGGAAAAGAAAGGAAGCACGTAATGGTAGGAGACGCTC
>CAZGVZ010000244.1:0-6699 GCA_964529145.1 uncultured Fibrobacteraceae bacterium
CCGCCGACCGGAGTCATCGTGCCGTAGGGCATGTAGTTCACCATCTCGGTCACGTAAAATAAATGGTTTTTTTATACATGTTATCACGATATGTAAAAAAATGCGATTTTTTATACATAATTTAATCGATTTAATGAAAAGCTGCTCGCGGCTTCGCCGGGTTAGTATATAAACATACAATTCCCTACGCATAGAAGAATTTATTGTTGACGCCTCTCTTTCAACAAAATAGTTCATCAGTTCAGCTCGAAACGAAAAAAAAGTTCTGACTGAATATACAACTGTTATGGCGCGCGGCAGAGAGTTCCTTTGTTGCCAGGCAACTTAATAAAAGTTTATACATTTCTTAAACAATGCCATTTTTAACCTTTTTTGGCAGAAAAAAACCAGAAACTTGTTTCCATAATAATTATAATTATTTAACATCCTCTTGAAACACCGTGTATATTATATGTCGGGGTGCAAATCATGGCATATCTGGATATTACCGCCAAGGGCAAGATGTGAACAATCGGATTGGTGTACAATGGATGAATTGAAGCAGCCCGATCCTTTTGACTATTTTGAATATTCCGGATTTTTAAAGGATTATTTCGATTTCCGGAAGCGCTCGGACACCACGTTTACGCATCGCCAGTTCATGTCGGATGCGGGTATTGCCGGCACCGCCTATTTAAACCGGGTAATGCACGGCAGCCGCAAGTTGTCGGAAAAATATGTGGCGAATGTCATCAAAGCCCTGGGGCTTGCCTCACGAAAAGCGGAGTATTTCAGGACTCTGGTCTGGTATTGCAATGAAAAAAGCCAGGATAAAAAGCACCTTTACCTTAATGAACTCCTGAAACTGCGTTCAAACCGTCCGGAGTGCCGTATCGAGGATTCAAAACTCAGATTTTTCCAGAAGTGGTACTATCCGGTCATACGGGAAATCGTCTCGCTGGCTGATTTCGGGGAGGACTATAAACTGCTGTCCCGAATGGTGATCCCTCCGGTTTCACCGGTTCAGGCCAGGGGGGCGGTACACTATCTGCTGAAAAATGGCTTCATCGTGAAACACGAGGGGGGCGGCTACTCGTTGACTGACCGTTTTGTCTCCTCAGGCCCCCGCGTCGATTCCACGGTAATGCTGCAGTACCATAAAAAGAATCTGCAGATCAATCTTGACATGATGGAAAAACTGGAATCCCGGGAGCGCGGTTATTCGTCCCTCACGCTGAGCGTATCACTTAACGGGTACGAAGAGATCAGGAAAGAGATCCGGGAGTTCCGGAAGCGGCTCATGGATGTAGCGGCCAATGACGACAATCCGGACCGGGTGTGCCATGTCGGGTTTCAGCTTCTGCCTCGGGCCAGAGTGAAAAAAAGGAAAAAATGATGATACGGTTCATTGCGACAGCATCATTGCTGCTGAGCGGTACCGCACTCTTCTGGGGATGCACAGACCATGTGGCCGGCGGAAGCGGAAGCGAAGCGGGAGAAGCTTTTCAGGTAAGCCTGGTCGACCCTTCAATGAATGCTCTTGTCAACGGGCATCTGAATATTTACAGGGAGAAGGCGCCCGGTGCATTCCTGCCGGCGGAGAAAGTCGCCGCCGCAACCTCAAGAAAGGGCGACTCCCGAATTGATTTTTTCCTGGAATACTCCGATACTCCCTACGTTCTCGAGTTTCTGGGCCCAGAACTCGATATAGGCACATTGCTTTTGCATGTGATACATCGTAAAACATCTCCGTTTCAACTGGACGAAGTCATCGTGGAAAATGTTGCCGTTTTTCAAGGCACGGTCACAAGTTCCGGTGGAAAGCCCGTTCAAATCTTGCTTCTAGGCACTCCTTACACAACCGGCGTCGATCCTGACGGACGATTTCAGATGAAGGTCGCGGCCGGTGATTACCGGGTAGCGGTGAATGTCGATATGGATACCATTTCGGAATGGCTGTTTTGGGACGATGTTGCCGTGCCCCCTGCATTTGTGTTGGAGGATACCCTTTCCGTCACTCCCGGTGAAATGCTGTTCGAAGATTTTGACGATGGCGACATCTACAATAAGTATTCCTCACTTCTTGGCGTCGGCGCCTGGCATATCTTCGACGACAGCGCGATGGGCGGTAACTCCAGGCTGGTGCCGGATCTGCCTTCCGAGGAATATTTCCGTAAGGCGGTTACAGAAACAGGTGCCTTTAAAGGAAAAAGTCTTAGGGTAGAGTATGTAATTGGTGATGCCGAATTGCCGAATAACACCAGTCCTTTCGTCAGCCTGCGCCTTTCTCTCGGCGATGTCGCCTTTGATCTGAGCGGCCTCGATACCATCGGTTTTCAGGCGAAAGGGAATGGAACGGTTTGGTTGCAGGTCAAACTCGAAGAGAATAATCTGCCTACGTACGAGGCGAGCATCCGCTTCGATGTCACACCCGAATGGCGGGAATACAAATTCGCCGTTGACACGCTAAGGATATACCGCGGAGGCAAATTTCAAAGTAACATGAAGTGGCCCGATTGCCCCCACTTCATTCGCGAAGTTCTTTTTTTCCCCAATTCCGGCACTGAACTGTGGCTGGATAACATCCGTTTTACGGGGATCAGCCTGAAAGATCTTCTTCCGCAGCGGGAATGACCGGCGGATTTTCATTGTAAGGTCGTTCATGTCGTATGCAGCCAAAGGCAGAGTAACTGTTTGTTTCCCACATTAATTTGATTAGTACAAACCCTACAGGCAGACATTTCCATATTTTGTTTAATAATATACAGTACAAGCTTTCAAACCGGTTGTGCTTCCCTATGCTGTTTCCTTGAAAAGTAATTGAAAAATTGTTTAAAGTCTTTTATTTAGTTTAACAATATAGAAATATTTAAACCGATGGCGGTTACCGTGATCTATGCCACACCAACACTAATTTGTTTCCAAAATAAATAAAATTATTATACAGTTATTCTTTTTTTTGATATATTTTAAAGTATTGAAGGAGTGAATGGCCCAATGGCATCACCGCAAGCACTATGCTATGTCATACATGGAATTCGAGATCGAAGGGAGTAGTTATGCCTCACCGCGTCCTTTACCTTTTTACGATCGTCATACTGCCGTGTATCGGCGCTTCCCTGAAAGCGGATGAATTGACCGATCAGGGACGAATAAACATGCAGATCCTCCGGGAGAATATCAATCCGCTCGAAGAGGCACAACGCCTGCGGCAGTACGAGCTTTTTCAGAAGGAGAATCCGTACACACCCTTGCTGCAGGGCGAACACCGGACGGCTTTCCGGGGAGGGCACGGGTTACATAAACGTTCGTCATCGCACTATCCGGATGCCGCACCGGTCGAAAGAGTATTGCTTTTAGTCAATAAAAGCCTGTATGCGGACCGATCGGCAAAAGAAAAAATCGATCGTTATATAAGCGATATCGGAAACGCCCATAGTTGTACCGTCGAATTCGAAACCCTGGAAGGCGGTTCACCACCGGACATAAAGAAGATAATAAAACAGTATCATGACGACGGAGGGCTTGACGGCGTAGTTCAGATCGGTAAACTGCCTCCCGCATGGTATGAATCCGATAATGATCCTACAACCGGCATGTATGACCACTTTACCTGCGATCTCTACTATATGGATCTTGATGGATCGTGGACCGATAGTGACGGGAACGGCGAATTCGACGGCCATTCCGAAGGCGCGGGCGATCTTGGCATAGAGATTTTTTATGGACGTATCGACTGCACCACCATGGGCAGCTTTGGTTCCGAAATCGATCTCTTTTCCGGTTATATGGATAAGCTTCACAACTATTATCGTGGCGAGGTACCATTGCATCCCGCCGCACTGGGATATCTGGATTACGACTGGCGTACCGCCGACAATCATCTTGGAAAAATTTACCCCAACTCCGGTGATAATGAATTGATCCGCTGGATCCGTGATAACCCGCCGGTAAACAAGAACGACTACCTTGGCAAAAGGCTTCAGACGGACTATTCCGCTCTTCAGATGTGGTGCCATGCGGGCCATACGGCGCACGCCCATCATACCGGCGGGGCAACCACCATGCAGGAGGTTTACGAAGCCAACCCTAAACCCGTCGCTTATTTCCATGACGGCTGCCATGTCAGCGATTTTGCCGCGGGGAGGGGACGTGGATTTTTGGGCGGCACCTATGTATTCAATAAAAGCCCGACGGCTCTTTTATGCCTGAGCGGCAGCAGAAGCGGACAATGGCTCGGTCTTATGGCACGGGTAATGTTCGAAGAACTCGCGAAAAACACCTGCGTTGGGCAGGCATTCAAAATATGGTTCGGCCCCTATCAAAACAAGGATGAGAAACGCGACAAACAGAATTTTATCGGCTGGAACTACGGGTATAACATTTTTGGCGATCCGTTGATAACGCTGGTGAACCGGGACAAGGTCGTTGAAATCAATCGTCAAACCAATGAAGCCTTTTTACCGACAATGAACTACAGGATCAATAACGGCTCTGTCATCATCACCGGTGTACTGCCGCAGGATTCACCGGTCGAGCTTCACCTGTATGCGGTTAGCGGCAAATGCATTCATCGTCAGGTGTCGAATTCGTCGCGGAACGGGCCTGCCGCCCTGCGATTACACCCGGGGAATATCTCAAACGGATCGTATCTCCTGACGTTGCGTTCGGATGCCTTTACAACGTATGAAAAGATAACCATTGTTAAGTAACCAGCCGGAACCGTTGCGGAAACGAACCGGGTACGAAGATTCAGATGCGTTAAATGCCCGCCAATCCGGCTTTCGGCAACAAAACAGTAGGACTAAATGGAGGTCGGGATTCTGGGTAAACGATATTACGGCGGCGTATGTGCGCACATCCAGTAAATACGACAAACCGCGGCAATGGACGCCGGTAATAAGGGGCAATCAGATTGAGATACCGCTTTGCGCGACCCCGTCTTCGGGAACGTCAATCGGATTTTATAATCTATACGGTCAATTAATAGGCCGCTTTGCAACCGCCGCAGTTAATCCGGACCGGAATCGAATGGTAATCGATATCGCAAACTTCACCGCCGGCACGTACGTCTGTTCGTTCGAACGGTACGGCGCCGTCGTCGAGAGGAGTGTTGTGCGAAAGCAGCAATAGCATATTATGGTTTCAACAAAGTCAGGAGAATTTCGTATGAAAAGATTCACGATGGTATGTGCGGTTCTGGCGGTGATGACGTTGACCCAGGCGGCGTGGGGGTTTACGATAACCCTCGACCGGAACTACTCCGACGCTCCGGCAAACACGACCGTCGATACCGACGATCACGGCAGCCTGATGGGCCCTCCGTTACCGGCTCCGGCACGAGCGGGGCATACCTTCACCGGATGGTTCACGACTGCGTCGTCGGGCGGATCAAGGGTACTTTCCGGCGCGACGGGCACGAAGTTTACTCAGGACGCCACGATCTACGCGCGGTGGAAGGAAGCAGCTCCGGTCAACATGAGTGATATGCCGCAGGGGATGAAAGAGAACTTCGACTGGCTCAAAAATGACCGCCATCCAAGGGAGCCGAGATTGTGGTACTCCTGGGGCGGCAGCGGCGGCAGTAAAAATTGGAGAAGGGATTGGATATTCCACCAGATCTGGGCCGGCGGCGGGACCTTCAACTATGCAGTACGGTGGCAGTCCGACAAGCCGGTAACGTTTGAACAGCGTCAACAGGTCGCATCGATGCTTCATGAATCGATTAACCAGTGGGCACGCGCGCTTATTGGGGCCGAGGGGTGGCCGTTTCAGGAAATTCCCGTAACGGTTGTCGGCTGGTCAACCCATGACGGATCTTTGATCCAGGGCAAACAACCCAACGAAAACGTCTGGGTGAACAACGATCACAACGCGCCGAAGGCAATGTCAAGCGATGCCATGTCGGTACCCATTTCCAGTCCGCCGGGTAATTTGTCGCGGCTTATCAGCAACAGCAGCTCCAACCCAAATTATCAGTATCCCGGCGGTCTCCATAATCGTTATGATCAGGTGCTATGGTGTACCAGCTATAACTTCGGCGCGGCGGGCCACGGTGATGAATGGGGGCAGCGCCTGGGGTCTCAAGCGGTCATCAGCGGCGCGGCCAATCATGCAAAGAACGGTGGCGGCGAGTATGTCCTGATGCATGAGATCGGGCATGGGTTTAGTTTTTACGACTTCTACGGTGCGGTAGGTACGGACAGACCGCCGGCCACCACTACCGACGAAACTTTTTGCGGGAGCAACAGCAGCCTGCGAACGGTCATGTCCTGCGGGTACGGTAATACCCTCGGCGCTTACGACCATTGGATGATCCGCTATTACTGGGACTGGATCAGGACCGAGTCGCCTGAATGGTTCAAATTGCCGACGACGGACATTATACCGATAGCCTCCGCCAAGCCCGCCGTCGCGAAGGGCGCGCCGCTGTTCAGGTTCGACAGCCACGGGAATCTGCGGTATGATCCCGGCAAAACGCAGTCGGCGAAACTTGAATTATTCGACAGCCGGGGAAGGTTGTTGAAGACTCTACGATTGACCGGAAGGAAGGCGACCGTCAACACCGGCATAAAAACCGCCGCGCAAATTTTACTATGGAAGGCGGAAATAGACGGCAAGGCAGCCGGTCAGGGAAGGATGCGGTTGTTGCGGGATAATGGTGGGGATAATGGGGTCGGACCTACGTAAGCCATTGAAAACAAATAAGATGATCTTGAA
>CAZGVZ010000245.1:0-6671 GCA_964529145.1 uncultured Fibrobacteraceae bacterium
CAAAACGATCCAGTATACGCTTACCAACGGCACTACGACGCTCGAGCGGTGCTTTTCCGAGATCGGTTTTTCCATTTCCTATGCCCGTGAGGTGGCGGGAAGAAAAAATTACCTCCAGTTGTCGAAACCCGACGTCATTCTGGTAGATCAGCAATTCGACTCCGGCATCCTTTCCGCACTCGAAAGAATCTGCACTCCTCTCGGAATCGGAAATTCGGTTATGGTCATCGTCTACAACGTGCCGGATCCGGCCGGTGCACATCCAAGCCAGGTTCTGCCCAGGATGGCGTTTCTCGGGCTGACGTTTTCAGACCGGGACATCTATAAGCTGGTGACTCCGCTCCTCAGGTCGTCGAACGGCGCCGAAATCCAGAAAAGTGTTCAATCGTCCGCCCTGGCGGGCAATATCGCCGACGGAAACCTTCTGGAAGTGCTGCAATTCATTGAAATAGGGAGTAAAACGGGCTGTCTGCTGATAGAAATGGAGAAGCCCTTCGCCATCATCTGTTTTAAAAACGGACGGATCATTTTCGCCGCTTCTTCCGACAAGACTGCCGGGCGCGAGGCGATCTTCAAGGTACTGGACCTGAAAATCGGGAAGTTCCGTTTCGTGCTTGACAAACGACCCAAAGAAAGCAACGTCAACCTTTCCACCCTGGAAGTCCTGATGGAATGGGCGAAGGCGACCGATGAGGCTCATGGCCATTGATTACGGCCGGAGACGCATCGGATTGGCCGTCGGCGACGACACGGGTTCACCGGTCAGAGGACTTCCCACGCTCGACAGGAAAAAGAGACCCGATACTGTTTCCGCGCTTCTTGAAATCATACGGCGGGAACGGCCCGAACGGCTCGTCGTCGGGCTTCCTCTTGACGCCGGTGATGCCGAAACGGTAATGTCTGAGGAGGTCAGGTCCTTTGCCCGGAAACTGGAAACGAGCACCGGACTTCCGCTGTCGTTCATTGACGAAAGTCTAACATCGCTTCGGGCCGTGGAACTGCTGCGGTTCCGGAAAAAATCCGAACGGCGGGACAAGGGATCTATCGACAGACTCGCGGCCTGCCTCATACTGGACCAGTTCATCAGGGAAAGCGGATGCGCGTGAACCATGGGAACGGGATCATCTCCATTTTTTGTTGTGGTCTGCTGTCCTGTGTTCCAATGAGTCCTGTCCTTCCCGCCGTACTGCCGGGACCGGTGCTCGAGGTACGGGGAATGGAAGCCGTCGCGGATCCGATAGAAGGATTCCGCGAAGCGGTGCACCTGCGCTGGACCGCTCCGGAAAAAACGGACCACGGTTCACCCCGCTCCTACACACTCATCCGGAAAGCATCGACCGATTCTGCGTACGACGTGTTCACCGGTTCCCGATCGATACCGTCCGATACCCTGAATTTTAGCGACAGGCTGACGGATTTCACGTCATCCTCCGAAGGATTCGATTCGATTTTTTACCGTATTTTCGCCGTCGATTCCATGGGGAGGTCGGGTGACACTTCGGAACCGTGCGTATTCGTTCTCGCTCCGTCACCCTCGTTCTCCTCGTTCGACTGTTACGCGGGTTGCGTGGAGTGGGAGTCGTGGATACGGGGCGGCGTTTTTTCCTGGTGTACTGTATGGCATGAGACGGGGCCCTGGAACTGGACAAGTGAACGTATGGAGGATTTTCCCGAGACCGACAAACCGGCCCGCTTTGCGGCCTGTTTACCCGATTCCCTCTCTCCCCTGCCGAAAGGAAGGTGGTATTGCGGGCTCTTTATCCGCATCCACGGTTCATTCTCACTCGAAGTCGGCGCTTTCGATGTGCATTAGAACCAGGGGCGCGGCAATCGCCGTACTCGCGGCTGCGGCCGCGCTTTACGCTGCAGGGAGACCGGCGCTCGCTCCCGTTTCAGTAAATGACGGCGAACTGCGGCTCTCGGCCCGTTTCCCCAAGGGATCATGCAGGCGGCCCGATCCCTGTTATCTCGTACTTCCCTTCCCGCCCGGCGTTTCGTCGAGGGCATTTCTCGCATTTAACAATGGTGAAGAGATTCCGCTCGTTCCGGACCGCTCGGGTTGGATGGGGGCCTACTCTCTACGATGGTACAGGTACTCCTCCCGGCAGATTCCATGCGCGGATTCGGCACTGACCGCGGAGGTGAGGATCATCAGCGACGCTCCGGTGTATCGTGGAGCCACCCTGCGCGACGTGAAGTGCGGAAACGGCGTGGCGCGTATGGCGTTCGGGAGGATGCCGGCGAAATCCGCGGAGTCGCTTCCCGCGCTTCCCTTTTTCCACGGAGTTCGCATCACGGTCGATCACGACGGTGTATACGTGCTTTCCGCCGCTGCGCTCAGGAGATGCGGTGTCAAAGTGGACCGTATTCCCGTACGCACCTACCGTCTTTTCGAACGGGGACGCGAAGTACCGCTCTATGTGGAGAACGAGCGTCATCCGACACTGGCCTCAGATGACCGGGTGCTGTTTTACGGAAAGAAGTTGCGCTCCTCTTCGGGCGGGCTGGAACAATTCTCCGAAACGAACGTGTACTGGCTGACATGGGGAGGCACGGGCATGCGTGTGGCGGTCGCCTCCGGCGCGCGTCGTTCCGATCCGACGGAATACGCGGCGGCACGCGGCATCGCCGCTCCCGATTATCTCGACACCCTGCGTTTCGAATTCGACAATACCATAAAATGGCTCGGCAACATCGCCGATCGCCCTCCCGAAGAGATCGGTGAATTGTCGGACCCGGATATCGACTACTGGTACTGGGGCGACGTCGGAACAAGGGAGTTGACCACGTATTCCCTTTCCATTCCGTCGCCTTCGGTTCGTGGATTCGCGCGGCTCGCGATATGCTGCATGGGATTGAGCGGTATCGACAGTCTCGAGGAAGACCACCGCGTCGACATCTTCATCAACGAAAAACCCGCGGGCGACCGCAATTCGATGCGGTGGGACGGCCAGAGGACGGTGGTGTTCGAAACGGATACCTTTTCAAACGATAATCTCGTTCATGGAGGGAACCGGCTCACGCTCCAGACTGCGTCGCCGTCCGCGGACAGAAGCGCGCTCAACTGGGTCGAGATCGCCTACATGCGTGGGTACGAGTCCATGGATGATCAGGTCCGTTTCAGGAACGTTCGTTCCACCTTCGGAAAAAACGTGGAGTACACGCTGACAGGATTCAGTACCGACGATGTCGAACTCTGGGATATCGAAAACCATCGCTTTTTCACGGATATGAGGCATGATCGCGGAACCGGAAAACTCAAAGGAACCCGCAGATTGATCTTCCAGGACAGTATCGGCATACCGGCCCTCTATGTGGCACAGGCCACTGAAAAAAGATTCGAGCCTCTCTCGATGCAGCTTGACACTATCAGGACCGACTGGGATTCTCTCGCTCGGGCCGATTATATAGCCGTGGGACCCGACTCTTTCAGGGCCGGACTGGAACCGCTGTTCGAAGCGCATCGCGGCAGAGGATTGCGGGTGGCTTTCGCCGCCATCGATGATATTTACAACCGTTTCACATTCGGCATCCGCGACCCGGAGAGCATCCGCATACTGATCCGTCATCTCCTGAACACTGTCGCCGACCGGCTGCCGCGGTTCCTTCTGCTCTGCGGAGACACCACTCATGACCTCGACAAGAGAGGCAATTCCCGCAACGTCGTTCCCACCCACCTTTCACCTGTGCCGGGATGGGGTCCCGGAGCCGACGACGGCTACTTCGCCACGGTAGTAGGCGACGACAGGTTCCCGGATATCGCGGTCGGGAGGTTTCCGGCGCAGAACCGGGATGAGTTGGCCGCGATGGTCGGGAAAACCGTACGGTACATACGGGAACCTCACCTGGGGTACTGGCGTGACAACCTTCTCCTTCTGGGAGGGGGCGAACCGGTGTTCACCGATTTTAACGACCGGGCCGAAAGCGAAATTATCGATCAACGAATGCACGTGGCGCGGCTCGATGCGGATCCGCAGTCCAGGTTCTACAAGGACGGCTTCCTTGCGCCGCAGTCGATCGCCGACAGACTCAACGCCGGTGTATTTTTTGTCAATTTCAACGGGCATGGGGGGGGGAACGTCTGGTCGGACAACAACTTCTTCAGTTATGACGACCTTGTCAGACTGCATAACGGACAATGGAGCGGGGGAGGAAGAGCGCCCGTGATCTTCAGTTTCACCTGTCTTACCGGATTCTTCGAGAGCGCGAACTACCGTTCTCTGGGCGAGGAGTTCGTCCGGATCCCGGAAGACGGGGCCGCGGCGTTCTACGGTGCGTCGGCCTACACCTCCCGCGATGGAAATATAACCTTGAACACGCTCCTGCTGGAACAGGCGCTCGAGGGATCGTGGGACAACATCGGGGAACTGGTGGCGTTTTGCGAAACGGAGATGCTTGTCAGATACAACACCCAGTACCTCCCGCTGGTGCGTCAGTACAATATCCTCGGAGACCCCGCGCTCCCCTGGAGGCTTCCTCCGGATTCGCTCCGTATGACCCATGAACCGGGCGACTCCGGACGTACTCTGACCGTGAGGGGCAGCTGCGATCCGGTAAGAGAGGGCCGGGTCAGAATCTCGCTGGAGTCCGGAGGCACGGTATGGGATCAGGAGGTGGAAAAGGTGAGCGATGGAGAGTTCCGGCATGTCTTTACGCTCAAGGACCGGAGTTTCGCGTCAACGGCTACGATCCGCGCTTACGCATGGAACGACAGCGCCGAAGTGAGGGGATGGTCCTCCTTTCTCCGGGACACCGTGCTGGTTCACGATGTGCGCATAGATCCGGAGAATCCATACTTCGGCGACAGCGTGACCGTTTCGTGCCTTTACGCACGTGATTCTTCCGATCTGGACCCGGCGCTTCTCTGTTTGTACGCGATCGGGGAGGGCTACGATCCGCGGATCTCGTTCGAGGACATGACGATGGTCTCCGATGGATCGGGCAGATGGAGGACCGACGGGAAAATCGCGCTGCGGTTCATTTCAACCGTAAATGACCGCCTTCTGCTGCGTTTCAGGTCGGCCGGTTCCTCGGTCCGGTACCAGAGCCGGCTCTTTTCCTTTCGCGTCGGGGGGCGTCCGGACCTCGAAATCACAGGCCAAGCGCCGCGCGTCGTCTGGAGCGGTGATTCCCTGCGCATACCGGTCGACGTGCTCAATGTCGGGAACGCTCCGGCCCCGCCTTTCTCGGTCGCCTTTTATTGGGAAGGAGACCTGGCGCCGCCTGAGCCTTTCGCGGTGCTCGAAACCGGGGATTCCTGTCCGTCCGGGACGCAGCGGTCGTTTTCCGCGGCACTGGCGGACACCCAGGGTTACCTGTCGTTCAGGGTCGAGGCGAATCATACCTCCGCCTTTCCGGAGCTCGCGTCGCAGAACAATGTCTCACGCGGGCGCAGCCATGTGACGTACAGTGACCTGAAAACAACGTCCGATTCCATGTACATCGGCCGCGGACAGCTCCGCATTGCCCCTTCTCGTTCATTCGAACGCCGCCACCGCGTCTTTCTTTTCGAGGATACCCTCGCACAGCCGCGGCCACTGGCCACGGAATCCCGTTGGGCGTCAAGAAACGAAACGGGACCGGTGCAGTGGCGCCTGACAGCCCGCCCTCCACTGACCGGGGAGGACTCTCTCGCCCTGTGGTGGAAAGGAGCCGCGGGCGGCGAGCCGCTTGTTGCAGATACTGTTCACGGAAAAATCGGTTTCATGCAGTACGATACGATGATACCCGGCTGGCGGTATTCCGGAGGCGCAGTCAACACTCCAGGCGAACGGGATCATTCGATGCGCCTGCTCACCGCCGGACACGGCAGCTTCGCTGTCGCTTTCCTCGCCGACATTCAGGAACCGGAGATAATGGTGTCGGTCGGAGGAAAAGCCCTGACGACACTCGATTATACGGCCAGGGACCGGCCATTCTCCGTTTTCATGTCCGATCCTTCGGGAATTCAGCCCCGGACGGTCACACTATTCGTCAATAGACAGCGGCTCGAGTCCTCCTCCTGCTCCACGATTCCACGCGGAGGCGATCTGCGGAGCATAACACTCACCGCGTATCCCCAAAGAGACCGCAGGGTGGACTCCCTGTCCGTGACCTGCACTGACCTCGCGGGCAACACGGCGGAGAGGACCTTCGCCTATATGCCGGGAAGCGACCTGACGATCAAATCGTTTACCTGCCATCCCAATCCGTTCACCGCGAGGCGGAATCCCGACGGGACGATTGCCAAAATCCGCTTCGCTTTCCTTCTGACCGATGTCGCACGGTCGGCGACCCTGGCTGTCTATACGGTGAGCGGGAAGAAGATCCGCACATGGTCGCTCGGAGATATCATAGGCTACCGTCAGGTGGAGTGGGACGGGCGGGACAGGGACGGTTTCAGGATAGCCAACGGAACCTATTACGCCAAATTGATTGTTAAAAACAGCCGTAAAAAGGACCGCAGTACGATCCGCATCGCGAAACTGGAGGGTTTTTGATTCATGCCGTTACTGATCGTTTCCACCCCGATCGGCAATCTTGCGGACATCACGTACCGTGCCGTGACCGTGCTCAAAGAAGCCGATCTGATCCTTGCTGAGGATACGCGCGTTTCCAGGACATTACTCGACCGTTACGGTGTCTCCACGCCTGTAACGGCGTATCACGATTTCAACAAGGAAAAAGTAGCA
>CAZGVZ010000246.1:0-6664 GCA_964529145.1 uncultured Fibrobacteraceae bacterium
GAACACGACCTATTCGGCGGTTCGCATAGTGCACATACCGACCGGGATCACGGTAACCTGCCAGGATGAGAAATCGCAGCACAAGAACAAGGCGAAAGCCATGAAGGTGCTGCAGACGCGTCTGTACGAAAAGCGAATGATGGAAATCGAGGAGCAGGAAACCGCTGAACGTCGTTCGATGGTGAGCACAGGGGACAGAAGCGCAAAAATCCGAACCTACAATTTTCCCCAGAACCGGTTAACCGATCACAGGATCAATCTCACGCTCTACGCTCTCGATCGTATCATCGACGGAGATCTTCAGGAACTCATAGAGGCTCTCACGAACGCCGATCTCAATGAGAGGATGATGCACCCGGTTACGCAAAAGGAGATCCGAAGCGGCGGAGATTGATACCTCCATACCTCGCGACCCTCACCGCTGTGGCTTCACTCCCGGGCCCGAACCGATTTACGGTGTGCGGACACCCCGAGGAATGTTCCTTCTTCTCTCCCTCCGGTTCTTTCGTATACCAGAATTCCATCCCTGGAAAAAATATTGATCCAGCTCCTGCTGTTCCGCATTTTCTCGACTCCTGCCCTCGCCTGCGCCTCTGGACACCAGTTGTAGAAGCGCTGTTCAAGCGTGTCCACGATCACGTACCGTGCTTCGTCCGGATCCGCGGGCAGGGGAAAGATGAAAACCTTTTCACGATGAGTGAGGTGCGGTGCCAGATGTCCCGAACAGGAGACCGGCGCCTTTTCCGGAATGAGGCGCAGCGCTTCCCTCGCCACTGCGTCGTGCGAATCGGGAATGTACTCGGGCAGAAGGCGCCAGAATTTGTTGCCCAGGGGTGTGGGGCCGAGCCACAAGGCTGCAAGAAGCGCCGATGTGAGGAAGTATGCGTTAATGGAGGAACGGCGCCGCGACCTGGGCAGTCTGTTTCGCACACGGACGAATCCATACATGGCGGCGGTGAAAATGAACGGGATCAGAGTATCGGATCGATGGTTGAAAATATCGAGACCAGCCAGCAGATCCTTCACGAGTACCGGTACTCCGGCGCAGAGTATGCCGGTTCCGGCCATGCTCAGGAATCCCAGGGGAAGCAGAAGCCACAGCACGTTCTCGAAATTCGCTACTGTCGCGACGGCGGAAACGAACCCGAGGGGCCTGACGAAGAATTCGGCCGCCATACCTCCCGGCCCTCCGGCGCCACCGAGATTTCCGAAATTGGAGGCCAGCTGCGCCGTCGTTTTTCCATCATTGAAAAGAGGCATGGCGAAAAAGAACACCGCGATGAAATAGGCAAGGCTTGACACCATACATACGGAGCCGCGGATCCGTTCCCGCCTTCCGAGCATAAGCCAGCAGCCGAAAGCGGCGGTGACGAGCGCGACATATTCCTTGCAGGATACCGCCGCCGCCATGCAGAGGTACATTGCCGTATACCTTCGCCGCAGCGCGAAATAGATCATGAAAAGCAGCGGGGTTATGGCCAGCGTGTCCCCGTGAAACGCGAACAGCGTCGAATAGTTGAGCGCGGGATAGAGCGCGAAGGCGCCCGTGAAGGAGAGCGCGGCGGTTCTGTCGCCTGTGATCTTCCGGCTCCCGTAATCAGCACCTGGAACCAGAGGAGCGGAAGCGGATTGTTTGCCAGGAGCAGAAGAGGCGACAGCGGGACGAGCACGGGTTCGAAATGACCCGCGAAGCGCGATCGGTTAAGCCCGGTTCCGATTCCGGTGCTGTGGAGAATGTCGCCATGAAGGGTCGAGTAAAGCGCCTGATCCATATTGCCCAGATCCATCATCTCGTAGGACATGGCATAAAATTTACCTGTGACCATAGCGATGAAGAGAAGACAATAGGCGGACAGAATGATCGAGACGGCGTTGCGGCCTGAGACGATCTCCGGGAAAACGAGGCGGTGGGCGAGAAAACCGGAAAGCAATGAAGCGAGCCAGGCCTGCGCAACGGCGAGTCCGCAGGAGAGAGCCGGATGACCGAGACCGGTGTGTTCCGACAGTACCCAGATCGCCGTCGGCAGGGGGAAAAACCAGTACCATCGAAACCGGGTTTCGGGTCCGCCTGATTGGATTTTCATGTCGACAAATTCCGGTAGTCTTTACCGTGGATACACCGGCATGCCGGATCGAATATCCGCACCGGGTTATCAATAGTTATATAATTGACAGTATATATGCATGAGGAATCGAATGTCGATGGTGAAAGCGTTTTCATGCCTCCATCCGGGAATCGCCCGACTTGGGTTTAAGGACGAATCATAACAGTATCAGAAAACACCGGGATCGTCAAGATAAAGCTGACCGGAGCCGTGGAAACGAGAAGTGAAGCCGAGCCGCGGAACCGCGGTGAACGGAAGCTTTATTACGGACCGTCAGTTCCGTCGTCTTGTCTGAAAACGTGCGGCGAGAATGCATCCAATGACCAGCATGACGAAGGTCGAGGGTTCGGGAAGCGATCGCATCAATCCGGTTCGCGTTCCCGGGTGGTTGAAGAGGGCCTTTTTCTCTCTGTTTCCCGGCCTGGACAAGGGGATGTGTGCCGGGCATTCGTGGTCCGCCATGGCGATTGCATCGCAAGGGAATCGTTGCGGCCTGGGTTTTCGAACCGGTTGGACTATTGCGGCCATTACCGTGGATACAACCATGAAAAGCATAGCGACCACTGATGGTTTTATCATCCGGAACCTCCTGAGAGCGGCTTCCGAAAAGGGTGACGGACCAGAATTCCCGGGCAGGTAAAAAGAACCTGAGCAACTGAAATCCGGGTTACTCTGCCGAAGGATGGCCCTGCCCGAAACCCGGGATAACCCAAAGAATCGGATTTTTTCTGCGACGGCGGTCATACCTGGCTGCAATGTCATGACACCCCATTGTAATGCTTTGATATCCGCCGGATGTGGTTTCCTGCCTTTAAGCTTTTTGCCCGGTCGGCAACTAAAGCGACCTGTGAACGATGTCTTTAATAATATATCATCTCAGGGAGACAGGAGAGGAGAAAAAGAAGTATTCCTTTGCCTTCAATGGCCCGTGAATTGCAATTCTACTGAGTGAAGGAGAACGGATCGGGGGCACTTGAACACTCCTCCCCTGTAATGTTTTCCACCGATAGACGGGAGAATGTTCCGGCTGCACGGAGTTTCTCCCGAGGCACCGCGGTGAAAAACACAGTTACATGATTCACGTCCAGCCCGACGTGGTGGAAAATTGACCGCCATAGGGGTGCTTTTGGAGGGTGCACTGCCCTGAATGAATAGGATAAGATTAAATAAAGCGATTAAGTAACCGATATCCTATAATAAAGGTGTTCTCTGCCCTGACCCGGAACTGCCGAAAATGTCTGGAGGGAGTGAGGACCACCTGACGGGACCTGGAGGTGCAGCCATGAATGAGGGTAAGATACTTATACCGTATTATGATTTCAAGGAGCGATCGGTAGGAAAAAGCGGTTTTTTCTTCCTCGAACACATTCTTAAGGCGCGTGTTGAACTGCATCTTGAATCAGGTGCGAACGATTGCGATCAGGAACTCAATATTTATATCGCGGGACTTCTCAATTCACTGGTTCAATCCGATTCGCCGTTTCGTCCGAAACCTTACATTTCACCTTTCGACTCAGATATCCAGCAATGGCTGGCGGAGCATCCCGGATTGAGAAACACCTATACCGTATACAGGGAGAACGCGGATTTTGGTCTTGTCCTTTTCGGTTTTTTTTCAGGATACGAACATGAGGGAAGATATCATCGCGTGGTAATGAAGGAACAGGATGAGCCGGGTCGCATTGCGCTCTATTATGAGCTTGCCGCGAGCGCGCTTTCTCATCTTCAGGGAAGCAGCGTATCACTTATCGAGGTGTTCGAAACACTTTCGGAACATCTCGACGAGATCCTCTGCATTCTCCGTCACGCGGCCCGGTTCTATTTCGACCTGATGGAGAGGATATCCGAAGGTACCCTGTATCATCTGGAGCGGGAAATCGACGCTTTGGATGTGAAAAAACAGTATGGAATGAAACTGGACGAATTCCTGAAATGTTATATGACCTATAAAGAAGCGCCTACTGAAGCGGGCAAGGAGCAGCTTCTTCTCCTGGCGGCGGAACTCAGGAAAATGAACGGGGATTTCAAATTCGAGGAAAAGTGACCAGCGGGATAGCCGGGGAGAAAAAGAGGAATCTGAGGCCAATCTATCCGGCCCTTTCGATTCGGATCGGTATCGGATAAATGAGTCCCTAGCTGTATTGAATACGTAATGGTACCGGAACACCGGTTGTTCGAATCGGGTGGGGCGCCACCCGAACCCCGCCCAGGGAGGCCAGCAGCTGCCCCCCTGGACTCCGAGCCGCCGCTGCATGTAACGTATTCGGGAGATGCCTGGAAGAGATCAATCTCCGGACTGATTGCTTCCCGTGTACTGCTCCTTTTCCTCACGGAAATGAATGTCGTTGAAGAGCAGGTTGAGCTCTTCTTCGGTCGGTTTGCGGAACCGCTGTAATTTATCGAGTTCCGCAGACGGAGCGCCGTTTTTGATGGCCAGTTGGAACTCTTCCGAATAAAAGAACTCTACGGAAGGGAACAGAGGCTTGTTGTTGAAACGCATCGAGAGCAGCGTGTTGATCTCTAGTATCGACAGCGGTTCATTGCGTGCTGTCTGTTTCTTTCTTTCGAGTTTTCCGTACAGTGAAGGAAAATGGGCTCTGGCGAAAGATTCCGGCATACATGACTCCTTTATGGTTGATTCTCGACGGATCCGGTCTGCATCGGGACGGAACCCCTTAAAATACGGCCCGCTCCGCGTTTCATTAATTCTGCGACGATCTTCCGGAAGCACGCAGAGCGCCCCGCGTTCACGTGCCCGGTCTCTGCGGTGCGTACACGGAATATACGCTTGGGCACCCCTCGAAATCCGTAAGCGTAAGGAGTCCAGTGCTTTGCACTGTTTCCGTTATACCGCTTGGCCCGCTCAAGCCAGACCACGGCTTTTAGCCGTGGAAGTTGATTCCGTGTTTTGGCCGGAACGGTATGAGAGACCGTCATCGAGAATCCGTTCCGGCTCGATTCGTGAACACCGGAAATCTCCGCGGGGACACCGGCCATGACCGTGCGGTCCGCAAGGTCTGCAGTCCAGCACTTCGGTGGTTTCGACGATCCGGGAACGTTCGCTGAGCGGTCCGTAGCCGAAGGCAGGTACCGTGGAGCAGAATACCGCGGTAACCGGTGCATTGACCGATGAAGCAATGTGCAGCGGTGCCGAATCGTTCACGTAGTTCATCGCCGCCCTTTTCACCAGCGCCGCCGATTGCAGGAACGAGAGGTGCCCCGCACGGTTTTCCACGGCAGGGTGCATGGTGATCTCCTTTACCCGGTCACAAGCTTCGATATCGTCCTTTCCGCCAATGAGATAGACGGATATCGAGGGATCGATCAGATCGATCAGGCGGGCCCAGCTTTCGAGTGGATACTGCTTGGTGAACCAAACCGATGCAGGGGCCACAGTGACGTAAGGAGAAGCGGTGGCCACTGCCCTGAAATCCGGTTCCCGTGGATAGAGCCGGGGTGGAATTCTTCCAGTGTCCGGGACCAGACCGGTCAGGAGCTGGAGATAGTTGTCGACCTCATGGGTCCGGCCTTCGGCGGGATCGATTCTGTGAACGAACCTGCGGGTAAAAAACCGGGAAAGAGGATTCATTGTGAATCCGATCTTTTCACGTGCTCCGGAAAAGAGGGTTATCAGTCCCGTGGTGCCGTGACGTTGCAGGTTTATGCAGTAATCGTACCGCTTCGTCCGGATTCTGCGGATAAGGGAGCACAACCCGCGATATTTTGCCGACTTTTTATCCCACAGATAGAGTGTTCCGAGGTGAGGATGATCTTCGAACAATCCTTCATTGCCCTTTCGTATAAAAAGGTCGATCAACGCATCGGGGTAACTGTTTCTCAGCTTTTCGATGAGAGGTGTGGCGAGGATCACGTCGCCGATGAATGCGGTCTGGATTAGAAGAAAACGGAACGGCCGGTTCATGAACTGCCCTGGGAGGATCGATTACGGAGAAGCATGAGATCTCATGCCATTTCCTGCAGGAAAATAGTTTACGGGACGGGTGAGGTCACGGACAGAAAAAAGTCCTGTCCGCGACCTCCGCGGAAATTCGTGATGCAGGCCGGAAGAAGATCCCGGCCACTGCCGTGGCCGGAAGGATTTGGAAGAGGGGAAACCATGAATATAATAATGGTGCGGGAGCACCGGATTTCAGGCCCGTAGGGCCGTGATGTTTATAGCAAACGACCCGGCATCACGAAATCGAGCCCCATCGGGGCGGTATGTTCGATTCCTTCGTTGAAGAACGCTCGCATCGGTCCGAATGGCCTGGTTTCATACCGGTCCTGACGTACTTCTGATTTCACCTCCATTACCTGCATCGGTAAGAGAGGCGCCAATGTGATCCTATGGGATTTTCAGCAAGGGGACCACGGCGTTGTCACTCCGTTCCTTAAGCGTAAGGAATCCAGTGCCTTCGGCACTGTTTCTTTTAACCGCTTTCGGCCGTGGGGCAGGACAGCAACCTCGGGCGCAGGACGCCCGGCTGTCTTTTCGCGGGCAATATCATTGCCATTCTTGAAGCGTAAGGAGTCCAGTGCTTCGCACTGTTTCCGTTATA
>CAZGVZ010000247.1:0-366 GCA_964529145.1 uncultured Fibrobacteraceae bacterium
CCACTTCCAGGTCTCTCCGTGGTCGAGGGTCGTACCGCGCCAGATTTCCCGTTTCGCAGCCGGTGCCGCGTCGTCGTCGCCCGGGTTGAACGCGGAGCAGATGTAAATCCTGCCCGGGTCGTCGGGATTCAGGGAGCCCAGACCGACATAGTCGTGCTCGTTTCCGTAAATGTGTTTTCCCGCCTTGCCGATGTAGGTGTACTTCCATGCGGTACCGTCGAAACGCGCGTAGAAGTTCCTGTGGTCGTCGATGGCGTCGTTCGCGCGTGCCTTGAAGAGAATGGCTACGGTGCCGTCCCTGTAGCGGACGACATCGTGCTGCCAGCAGCGTCCCATTTCGATCCCATTGACTTTTGTACCATGGGC
>CAZGVZ010000247.1:376-6640 GCA_964529145.1 uncultured Fibrobacteraceae bacterium
GTAGATATCGTCGTCCGCGACCTCACCCACGGTGTTGTATACCCTGCCGTCCTGGATGTAACCGTGATAGATGCTCGTCTTCTGGTCGCGCGGATGCTCTTCCGTAAATACCATGTCGATCCGGTCGACGCCGTCTCCCCAGTACTTGTAGTACCCCTTGTTGTAGGACGAGCTGCTGTTCGTGGTGAGCTGCCCGCCGAATTTCCAGGTCTGGCCGTTATCGTCGGAATATATGAAATTCGGCGCGCGGTCGTTCGCGCGGGAAAAATTGTAGATCCGCTGCTCCTTTGATAAATAGTAGAGATTGGAGTAGGCGATGGTGTAGTTGGTGCCGCCGGGGATCTTGTTCCAGTCGAAGGTCCTCTCCGCCGACCATGAGCCGTTCTTGTAAATGCTGTAGTGATGGTTGTGCTTGTCGTAGTGGTGAGCCCAGACCGCGAGATAGCCTCCGTCGGGAGCGACCATGACGGCCGGGGAGTTGTGGTCGTCGGAATACTCCAGCCTGCCGAACCGTTTCGAATTCTCGACCTTCCTGTTCACGATGTCGAAAATGGTGACATCCACGCTGTTCTGCATGTTCGCAGAGCCGACGATCAGCTTGTTCCTCGCCGTATCGACCACGGCGCGCTCATCCTGGAACCAGCACCAGCACCCGTCACTGATGTATTTGTACAGGGTACCGTCGACCTGGTCGTTTCCCTGGGCGAAACCGTTGAAAACCGCAGACAACACCACGACACCCGCGAACACGCGATACTTCGAAATGTCCATAATCCCCCCAATGAAAGAACTGAAAACCTGCACCTGTCGCCTCGATGCGCCGCGATCCTCAAGGCAAATGTGTCAATTTATGCGATGAACCGCTGCCGGTATGTATGATGATGCCCGGGGAGATCGTTGAAATGCTCCGTCCGACGGCGAACTGCCGCGAGCGCCCCAACAGGTCGAAACATTCCCTTGAAAGCGGTGATGCGACGTTCACTGCAGCGGTATTGGCCGTACCAGGTTTACTGCCGGTCGCGGTGATGGAGTTGTAATATCTGACGACCGCAGTCGCTGCCCAGAGAAAACCCGCCGTACCATGTGAGTTTCCGGGAGATGCCTTTTTTGCGCTGAGGTACTCGTTCGCGTCTCCTACACTTGGCCAGAATCCCTCGGCGATATTGTTGAGCCTGCCGTCCGAGCCCAGATACCCCGCCACTGCCATCCATCCTTTCATGGCCGGTTCCAGATACGTTTCCTTATCCAGGATTCCAAGCTCGAGTCCGGTAAAAATCGCGAAAAGGAACATCGAGGTTCCCGAGGTCTCCTCCCAGTTCCGGTTACCGGTATCGAGGAGCAGCTGCGGCCACATATCACTGTTCAGCTGAGCGTCGATCAGCCCTTTCATGTGCTTCCTGTAACCCTCGATGAAAGCGCCGTATTTCTCATGATCTTCCGGAATCACCTGAAGCAGTTCGGCGGAGCTGGCCGCACCCCAACCATTTCCACGGCCCCAGAACTGATGAGACAACTCCTTGTGGTGCCAGTACAGTCCGTTGCCCTGCTGAAGGTTTTGCATGTATGATGTCAGATACTCGGCAAAGAAATCCAGGTATTCCGTATCCTCCGTCGCCCGGTACGCCTGGATCAGGAGCGAGCCGGTCATGTACGTATCGTCGATCGCGTTCCTGGGATATCCGTCTTTGAGCATATTGGCTTTGGCTGCATCGACGCCGAGTTTCAGCTGCTGTTCTTTTTTATTGTGCAGATAGAGGTGGAGAGGAAGAATACCGCACGAATTGTTGTCGATGTTGTCGGTTTTTATCGCCTGGGTTCTGTTGTACTTATTATTGATCGCACGATAATATGTGCTGTCGTCAAGAGCATCTCCAAAAATGCACGCTCCGTAGAAAGCGCAGATGTCGGCATAATAATTCGTGGTACTCGGATTGACGCCGGAGCGATTTACCCAGTAATCTGCCGCGAGTTTTCCTTTCGCGATCGCAGATTGCAGGACCTCCTCATCGGTATACCCCAAGGCATCGTGATAAAATGCCGCCAGAACGGCCATGGCGGTAATGAACGAAAATCGGATAACCCTGAAAAAACAGGTACGCATGGATACTCCCCCGTGTGCGTGTGCCTAACTATCGGCATTCCACTGCAGGCAACAATGCAATGCCGGAGAACGGATGCGGAACTTGAGCAGGAAACACAATAACCGCTGGATATTAATATAAGAAAAAAGTGACGATTTTAATGCCGTTAATACCGGTATTCAGTGTATTGCGTACACAAACTGGGTACAGCCGGAGCACCTGAATCGCCTTACCGGAAAGGACACCCATTGAAAACCTTCCCTATTACAACCACTTACACTTTATCAATACTCCCGTGCTCCCCCTTGAGGGATTTGTACGGATGCCTTATCACACAAGTGCGATGCAATCATCGCAGCAGGACCCAGTATTACCCGCAGTTCGGACATGGCGCGTTCAGGTTGACCGTATTATTCAACGACCCGACAGATCCGGAGTGAGGAGTTCTTCTACTTCAGATTAATATCCGGGGCCGCGGTGATCATACCGCGACCCCGCACGGGGAATGGTTCACGAAAACCTCCGTAATCCCACGATCGGCGAATACGGGAAACCATGTGCCGATCTACAACGGTCAGTGGGAAACGGACGGTCCGCCGCGGACATGTGTCCCCCGCCGCGCACCGGAACCCGTAATCATACGATAGATGAGCAACAGGAGAAAAGCTCCGGCAACTGAAGCGATGAACCCCGCCCCCTCTCCCGGCCCGTACCAGCCGAGCGCTCTCCCAATCCATGTCGCCAGCAGCGCGCCGACAATGCCTAGAAGAATCGTGACGATGATGCCGCCGGGATCCCTTCCGGGCATGAGAAGTTTCGCGACTGCGCCTGCAAGAAAACCAATGATGATCGCCCATACGAATTGCATGTGATCCTCCATTCTAAAAATCGAAAAGAGTGAATTGTCAACTACCACCGCCATAGGCGACGGCTTGGTTGGAGCGGGTAACAGCCCGCGTAAAACAAGAAGAATGCATTGCATTCCAAGGTACCGTCTTACTCCACCGGCAGAGCCGATGGTTTTTCACTCTGTTCAGTAAGCCCAAGGAGCCCGGTGACTGCAGCAACGTCATATCTCGCCGCTATCATAGTGTTGAAACCCCTCTGGAAGGGTTTTTTGAGATGCTTTATCACAGTAAGTAATCAACAAATATTCGTTCAAAAATCGTGCCACCGGGCTGTATTAGTATGGATACTCACCGGAAGTCCGCCCGGTCTTCTCACGAATAGCTCACCCCCGGAGCGGAATACATGGATTCTATACCTCTGGATTGTAACGAGTTGTAATCTTCATGACCGGAATTGCTTGTTTAAACCTGTTTTTACCGGTATAATCTTACTAAGCCGTCACAACGCTTTCCTGGAAAACGCATGAAACAGCTTCGCGGTTTTACCTTGATCGAAGTGTCACTGACCATGGTGATTCTTGGAATCATCGCAGCGCTCACTCTGTTCAAATATCAGAAAACCGCCGCACATACCGAACTAGAACAGGCGGCCCACTCCCTCTATTCCGAACTCAGGGCGGCGCGGCCGCTCGCTTTCAAGTGGGAAGCTCCGGTGATCGTCAAATTCAACTCTTCCGGATGCACCGTCTGTGTGGACACGAACTCGAACGGCACTGATGCGAACGACATCTGCCATACCCACACCAATCCCCCCCGGGTAGTGATCCGAAACCCGCTCTCCGGAACCGTTCCGTCCCTTTTCGGTTTCACTCCTCAGCAGGGACTTGCCGACAGGTGGAAAGATTCGCTTCTGGTAACCCCCGATTCGAGAGGTGACTACAGCCACGGAACGGTATACCTGACCACCGAGCGGCTGCCGAACATAGTTTACTGCATCGGTATAAAGACCTCGATGCAGTCGGTAATTCTCTGTAAATGGGGAGGCACCGAATGGGACACGCTCTGAGGAATCGTACCGGAACATCACTCATCGAAATATGTCTGGCCCTCGCGGTCATCACCCTCGCCTCGCTTCTGGTAATGACCTTCTCGCGGAACACACTCGGAATGACGAAGGACGCCCGGAGCATCGACGCGGCGTATCAGTCCGCCCAGGACCTGGTCGACTCGCTCAGTGCCGAACCGTTTCCCCAGAGCGGATCCGACACAGACAGCGGAGACAACATCGATTTCACCAGGGAATGGGAAGTCGTAGACAGTCCCTATGTATCGTTTGTAAAAGTGGAGGTGTCGTTCACGTCGCTCAACGGCGCCGTACGCACCATCTCCCTTACGGGGGCGATATGAAAAACGACCGGGGGGTCACCTATGCGGAAGTGGGGATCTACCTCGCCCTGTTCACGGTGGTGGCCCTGCTGCTCGGCAAGCAGTTCAGGGCGATGATCGAGGATTTTTCATCGGGCAGGAGGATCGTGGCCCAGCAGACCGATTCACGCGATATTCTCGGACTGATGGTGCGGGAGATCAGGAATACAGGGCTCAAAAACCATCTCTCCGGAGGCGGCGGATCCTACTCGACTGATACGGACCTGAAAGTCATCGTAGGAGGTGTCAATCACGACTCGTCATCCTTCGTCCATTCGCAGGGCGTACCGTACGACGCGCTCACTATCATGAAAATCGGCCTTGACGGCGACGGACTTTACGATCTTACCGATACGATAAGATTTTTTGTCGAAGGCACTACGCTCCGCCGTGAGCTGAAGAGCTCGAAATGGCCCTATGAAACCAACAGCGTGGTGGCGAAAAATGTCTATGCCCTGCAGTACGAGTTCGGCGTCCTGGGGGCCGACAGCCTCCTGCTCTCCGACCAGAGCCCGAACACGGCGAACTGGTCGATAAGCGGCACAGGAACTCCGTCTCCGTCTCTGTCGGGTAGTCTGGATGCCCGTATCTCAAGTACAGGGCGAAGCTCCGGGTCAATAAGCAGTTCGACGGCCTTCAAAGTGACCTCAGACCAGAAACTCACGGCGATTTTCAAGATCGTTCCGCTCTCGGGCCTTGACAACAACATCGATTCGCTCTACTTTTCAATCAAAAAGGCCGACGGCACACGACTCGGTTTCGAAAAATTCAAGCCTTACAATCAGGACATGTCGCTTACGATCTGGGCGAGGGCTTCCACCCAGGCCTATGCCGTCATCGATTACTGGGCCAAAGGACCGGAAACTATGACGATCCATAACGTCATGGTGCGTCGCGCCGATCTCGGTACCTACAGGTGGACTTCCAATCCTTCATCTGTGGCGCAGAAAAAGAACGTGCGCGCAATCAGGATACACCTGCTCACGAGAACCGGCACGAAAACGGATACACGGACGACCGACCCGATCAGAGTGAATGACGAGGTCACCGTCACACCCGAAGGGGAATACACCTGGCGGCTGTATTCCGAGACGATCGAAACGCCCAACAATGGTGTTTTTTAACCGGAGCGGTGCGTATGAAAAACGGCGAACGCGGATTTGTCGTAATTTACGGTCTGGTGATTCTGTTGCTCGCTTCTGTCGGAGGCACCGCGCTGCTGTACGTGGCGCGGAAGAACCGCTCGGGGGCGACCGACTACTGCAAGACGCGCACTTCCACTCTTGCGGCCATGGCCGCGCTCAAGGCCTGCGAAGGGCAGTTCCTGAACGATCCGGTCAATGCGCTCGCGATCCTCAAGAAAGCCAGGGACCTCGATCCCGGCGAATCGCTCTGGCTTCTCGGAAGCGCAGCCAACAGCGGCACCGAACAGAGGAAAAAGTTCTGGCAGGGTGGTGAAATCGGTGAACGGTCCCCGGAATTCTCTGCCCGGCTCATAGGCTTCGATGAAATCAACTGCCTCGCCGTAATCGAGGGGAGAGGGTACAGCGCGGAGGGCGGCAGAAAGAAGGCGCTGGCCTCCTATCATCTGGGCGGACTGGGGATAAACGACCTGCCGATAGGAACCGGATACGGTCTCTATCTTGGAGGCCGGCTGCAGAACTGCAATGCACGCATAAGCATAAAAGGGGATGTGTATCTGAGCATGGCAGGCGGTTCACCCCAGCATTTCAACCAGGGTGGAATGATCTACGGAAACCTCAAGACCCTTTCGTCATCCAATAAAATGGATCTGACCGGAAGCGGAAGCCTGACCGTGACCGGAAACGCTTTCATGCAGTGCCAGATGGAGCCCCAGGCGTTGTTTTTCATCAAGGGGGACGGCGGTTTCACAAACACCTTCTCCAATT
>CAZGVZ010000248.1:0-6633 GCA_964529145.1 uncultured Fibrobacteraceae bacterium
CCTCTTTCTCCTCTTTGGGTTTTTCACAAATGATGCATTCGGTCGACAGGATCAGCCCTGCGATGCTCGACGCATTCTCCAGAGCGGTCCGGGTCACCTTGGTCGGATCTATCACTCCTGCCTGGATAAGATCGCCGTACTCGTTCGAAAATGCATTGAATCCGTAAGCGCCTTTTCCTTTTTTCACTTCGTCACAGATGACCGAGGATTCCATTCCCGCGTTTGCGACGATCATGCGCAGCGGCTCTTCGATCGCGCGGCGAATGATGTCGACGCCGATCTGCTCGTCGTTCTCGAGTTTGATGCTGTCAAGTGATTTCGCGCTGCGGATGAGGGCTACGCCGCCGCCTGCGACGATCCCCTCCTCCACCGCCGCGCGTGTCGCATGCAGCGCATCCTCGACCCGGGCTTTTTTCTCCTTCATTTCGGTCTCCGTAGCTGCGCCGATATTGATCACCGCAACGCCGCCCGCCAGTTTCGCGAGCCGTTCCTGCAGTTTTTCCCTGTCGTAATCGGACGTGGTTTCGTCGATCTGGCGACGGATCTGGTTGACCCGGCCCTTGATGTCTTCGGCTTTGCCCGCACCCTCGATGATCGTGGTGTTCTCCTTGTCGATCACGACCCGCTTCGCCTTGCCGAGGGAGTCGACCGTGGTGTTTTCGAGCTTGAAACCCGCATCTTCGGAGATCACGATACCGCCGGTGAGGATCGCGATGTCCTCGAGCATGGCCTTGCGGCGGTCCCCGAAACCCGGAGCCTTGACTGAAGCAATCTTGAGCGTTCCACGGAGCTTGTTGACCACCAGCGTCGCCAGGGCCTCGCCTTCCACCTCTTCGGCTATTATCAGGAGCGCCTTGCCCATCTGAGCCACTTTCTCGAGCAGCGGCAGAAGATCCTTCATCGCACTGATTTTCTTATCGTAGATCAGTATCGCGGGTTCGTCCATCACGCACTCCATCGTTTCCGAGTTGGTAACGAAATAGGGTGAGAGGTATCCACGATCGAACTGCATTCCCTCGACAACTTCGAGATGAGTGTCGATACTCTTGGCTTCCTCAACCGTGATGACGCCGTCCTTTCCCACTTTTTCCATTGCATCGGCGATCAGTTCACCGATCTCCGAATCGTTATTGGCCGAAATGGAAGCTACCTGGGCGATCTCCTTCTTGCCCGAGATGGGTTTCGAATCCTTTTTCAACTGTTCGATAATCGCTTTCACCGCCTTATCGATGCCGCGTTTTACCGCCATCGCGTTTGCGCCGGCGGTGACGTTCTTGATTCCCAGGCGGGCGATGACCTGCGCGAGAACCGTTGCGGTCGTGGTCCCGTCACCAGCGATATCGCTCGTCTTCGAAGCGACCTCCTTGACCATCTGGGCACCCATGTTTTCGAATTTATCCTCGAGTTCGATCTCTTTGGCGACCGTGACACCGTCTTTGGTCACTGTCGGTGAACCAAAACTTTTATCGAGAACGACATTACGACCCCTTGGTCCGAGCGTGACACGGACTGCGTTCGCCAGGGTATCCACCCCTTTGAGAAGTTTGTCGCGTGCGGCGACATCAAATGCGAGTTGCTTTCCAGACATGATGACTCCTTTTAATCTTGTTTCAGGTGTGAATTACGATAATACGATGCGAGGAAAGGGACTATAAAACCGCAAGAACGTCGCTTTCACGCATGATAAGATAATCTGTTCCATCGATCGAAACTTCCGTACCTGAATATTTGCCGTACAGAACCTTGTCGCCGGCTTTCAGGGTCATCTCGATTTTCTGGCCGCTATCGGCGATTTTACCTGCGCCTATAGCGACAACTTCTCCCTTTTGCGGTTTCTCCTTCGCATTGTCGGGGATTATGATTCCACCTGCGGTCTTCTCTTCGGCTTCGAGCGGACGAATGATGATCCGATCGGAAAGAGGCTTTACGTTCATACTTCCTCCTTATTGTAGGTATGGATGGTAGATCAGCTAATTACTCCCATTGGCACTCAGTACAAAAGAGTGCTAACAAAAATTACCTCTTTCAGAAACGTCCTGTCAATAGTTTTCTATGGCTTCCATTTGGATATCGATGATATACTCCAGTGGAACGCGAAAGGCATTCCGGTCCGGTGAGACGCCCGGAGAGCACCAATTCTCCGGGAAAACTTGGCCGGAGCTTCCGGTCCAGGTACAAATCCGGGCACACAGGGATACGCATGAGCCTTCTGAGTCTCTCCCCGAATGAACGCAAGATCCTGAAGATCGTGGCGGTCTGTTCCCTCATCGGGAGCGCCCTTCTGGTCGCAGGCTCATGGCTGTTCTTTAAGGTCAAACTTTCCGCAAGGATCTCCGCGAACAACCGGGATGAGCTTGCCATCGACTCTCCTTCGCTCATAGCGGTCGATCTCGAGGCTCACCGGGCGATTTCCGCCCATTACATGCTGACCGGAAACCCTGAAAAGGCCCTGCCCCATCTATTACGGTTGTATGCCGTCGAAAAACAGGATCTGAGGGTGCTTCACGATCTGGCCCGCGCATACCTCGAAGCCGGGAATTATCAAAAAGCGCTCGACTGTTACGACCGGCTCCTTGGCAAGACAGATCCGGACAGCATTGTTTCGACACAATGCGCCCAAAGGGGAATCGCGCTGTTTTACCTCGACAGGGTCGACGAGAGCCGGCAGGCGCTGCTCGGTTGCATCGAACGTTTTCCGGACAACGCCGAGGCGTTCTGCTTTCTGGGCCAGATCGAAGCTTTCAGGAATATCCCCTCGGATACCGCGCTCGACTATCTCAATCACGCCATCGAGTTGGATTCCACCTATGCTGAGGCGTGGTATCAGCTCGCACGGTATTATATGGAACAGAAAGTATACACCAAGGCAAGAGAACTGCTTCTCTCTGCGGTGACAGTCAATCCTTTTCATGCAAAAAGCCATTCCCGGCTCGGCATGACCTACTATTATCTGGATTATCCGGATCTGGCAAGGAAATCCTATCAGACCGCCATCGCCCTCAATCCTGACGATTTCAATACCCGCTACAATTACGGGGAACTCCTCTATGGGGTTCTGGGGGATACCGTCAGGGCGCTCAAGGAGTACAAAAGAGCGTTGACGCTCAATCCCCAACTGCACGAAGCTGCGTTCAAGATCGGGCTCATCTGCATGAAAAACGGCATGATCAAGGAAGCGATACTCCAGTTCGAACAGGCGCTCAAAAGCGCTCCCGGTGATCTCCGGATTCTACTTCAGAGCGCCGTGGCCTGGGAACGGCTCGGGCGTACGGACCGCGCGATCCAGCAATACCGGGCCATCCTGAAAATCGACGAACTGAACAGTATCGCCCGCCAAAAGCTGAAACTTCTGGGGGAAACGGAGGGGCCTTGAGCGGCACGACGCCTTGTGGGATGCGGCAACATGCTTGATTTCATGAAGTTATAAAAAAAAACCTTGATTTCGCTTCCAAGTAGATGTATTCTTTCTGAAGTTTCAGAATCAGGTGGAAAGAGACGAGACCCCGCACAGTGCGGAACCGGGAACCGTAAGGAGGACAAAATGGGGAATGTGACCAAAAAAGACCTGGTGGAAAAAATTTCGGACCGTACCGGCTTGACACAGGTTGACACGAAAATCGTTGTCGAGAGTTTTCTCGACTCGGTTGCCAGGGCGCTCCAGAACGGCACCAATATCGAGATCCGGGGTTTCGGGAGGTTCAAAGTCAAGGAGAAGCGCGCGCGAACCGCAAGGAATCCCCGCACCAATCAATATATTCAGGTAAAAGCCGGATATAAGCCTGTTTTCGAAGCATCCAGAGAGCTGCGGAACCGGATAAACAAGGCGGCCGGTTTCTAACCGTCCTTACGCACCCGTTTCAAGTCTCCGGTCCTTCTCCGGCAGCAACATGGATTCCGGTTCACAAGGCTTTTCGAAGCAGGAAAGCGCATTTTACACGCCCTTACTTCCCGAGCTCTTCCGAACGTGCCGCAGCACTGCATACGGCCTCGATGACAGCGTGTTTGAACGCATGTCTTTCAAGAGCCCGCAGCCCCGCAGCCGTTGTTCCTCCCGGTGACATCACACCGGCCTTCAACGCGCCGGTATGCTCACCGCTCTGGCCTGCCATCTTCGCGGCGCCGAGTACCGTCTGTATGGCGCACTCCCGTGCAACGGTCAGCGGCAGCCCGGCGGTCACTCCTCCCTCGATGAGAGCTTCTATGAAGAGAAAAACGTAAGCGGGACCGCTCCCGGAAAGCCCCGTGATCGCATGCAGCAGTTTTTCCGGCACCCGGACGGTCTTCCCGCATGCCGAAAAGATACGTTCGATGAGCCGGGCATCGGTTTCGGTGCAGCGGCGGTTGCAGGCGTATGCGCTAAGCGCCTCACCGATGCGGGCCGGTGTGTTAGGCATCACCCGCCCGATACGGGACCCGGGCATGCAGAGGCTTTCGAGTTTTTCGAGGCTGATGCCGGCGGCGACAGATATCCAGAGCGGAGGCTCGATCCCCGCCTCTTTCTGATATGCCGAGATCTCGGCACACGCGCCCGGAACATCCGGCGGCTTGACGGCAAGGACAACGGCATCGGGCGGAGGGGTTCCGGTAAACCAGCCGGCAGGCGGCGAAACCGCGACTCCGGGTGGAAGTCCGGCAAGGGCCTGCGGAGAAACGTCATGAGCGACAATCGTTGCCGCCGGATCGCTGCCGCGGAGCCCCTCGATTATTGCTCTGCCCATGGTTCCTGTACCGCACAGCGCTATATGCATCCATCCTCCTTGAAAATCCGTCCGGACAAATGGACCCGTTTCGGGTCAGCTCTTCATCACGTCCAAAAATTCGCGGTTGGTTTTCGTGCTCAATATTTTCTCGTTGAGAAATTCCATCATTTCGATGGGAGTCATGGTGGCGAGAAATTTCCGGAGTATCCACATGCGGTTGAGTTCTTCCTCGGTGAGAAGCAGCTCTTCCTTTCTCGTTCCCGAACGCATGAGATCGACCGCGGGGTAGATTCTCCTGTCGGCGATTTTCCTGTCAAGCACCAATTCCATATTGCCGGTTCCCTTGAACTCCTCGAATATCACCTCGTCCATTCTGGAACCGGTTTCGATGAGGGCCGTGGCGATGATCGTGAGGCTCCCGCCGTTATCGATGTTGCGCGCCGCGCCGAAGAACCGTTTGGGTTTATAGAGCGCCTGCGAATCGACACCACCGGAGAGAATGCGGCCGGAATGGGGAGCGACGGTGTTGTGTGCACGGGCAAGACGGGTAATACTATCGAGCAAAATAACAACATCCCTGTTATGCTCAACGAGGCGTTTGGCTTTCTCTATGGCCATTTCGGCAACTACCACATGCCGCTCGGCCGGTTCATCGAATGTCGAGCTGATGATCTCCGCTTTTACCGAACGCTGCATGTCTGTAACCTCTTCCGGCCGCTCATCGATCAGAAGGACGATAAGAAAGACTTCCGGGTGATTATGCAGTATTCCATTGGCGATACTCTTCAGCAACACCGTTTTACCGGTGCGCGGAGGTGCGACGATCAACCCCCGCTGTCCTTTGCCTATAGGAGTCAGCAGGTTCATGATGCGGGTTGCCACATCTTTGGGAAAATATTCGAGATTGAACCGCTCCTGGGGAAAAAGAGGAGTGAGGTCATCGAAATTGATCTTCTTTTTGCACTCCTCGGGATCTTCATAGTTGATCATCTCGACCCTCAGAAGCGCGAAATACCGTTCGGAATCCTTGGGCGGGCGAACCTGTCCCGATACTGTGTCGCCGGTCTTCAGATAGAAGCGTTTGATCTGGGAAGGGGAAACATAGATATCGTCCGGCCCGCTCAGATAACTATTCAAAGGCGAACGCAAAAACCCGAAACCGTCGGGCATTATTTCCAGCACACCTTCCGCGAACATCTGTCCGTTCTGCGCGGCTTCGGCATGGAGGATTTTAAAGATCAGTTCCTGGCGGCGCAGATTCCGATGTTCGCCAACATCGTATGATGATGCCAGTTCATTGAGTTCGGTCATCGATTTTGATTTTAATTCGGCAACATTCATTGCAATACCTCGTTACATGGAAGGTGTATACTGTTCATCGATTGATAGCCTAAAGGAGAGTGCTCCGGAATGGTGTCATCTATAAAAAAATCAGGTATCTATGAAGAAACGTGTGATGTTATTTATTGAAGGCAACCTGTTTATTACGATTATGCACCAGCATTCGTGGCACGTTCAGCCGAAACGAACATTCTCAATTGTACAAAACGGTAGTTTGGATTGTACTCTTGATGATTGCGGGTACGAGGTTAATCCTGTATGTATGTGTGTTGTCCCAAAAATATCCGATTTGGTCTAAAATATGAAATGATGGCGCAATAATGTCAATACTTTTTTGAGAGCTGCCGTTTTCATGAAAGTTTTTTGACACCGGCAAAGGGAGCTGATGGTGCGACCGGACCGGAGGTTTTCACCTTATCCGCGAGGAATCCATGGGTGCATGATACCTTTCGATGTTATTTTATACATTTGACTCCGGTGGCGAGTGACGGCGGAGGACCCGGCATACAGGGTCAGCCTCGATCCATTACTGTTTCCGGGCACCCGGGAGAGCCGTAATGCCGATGCCGCGAACCGGATCGCATCGGGAAAT
>CAZGVZ010000249.1:0-2503 GCA_964529145.1 uncultured Fibrobacteraceae bacterium
CCGTGGTCCTTTTGCTGAAAATCCCATAGAGATCACATTGTCCTCTTTTACCGTGGCAGGTAATCGAGGTCATAAAAACCAGTGCAGCCGCGTGCGGCGTATATTAATTTCTACGACTCTCGAACGTATATGTGCAAATATCGCCCGGGAGATTACCGAAGCGGTATTGCATGGGAGCGATATGGATAGAAGAATATTATTTCTTTTTCTGCTCGTATCAGGCATTCAGTCGAATATGGAACGTGTGGTGAATTGCGTAATCCAGTCCTGTTCCGGAGTAGCGGAAGCAGGCATCGTTTCGAAAGACAAGGAACCATGCCGTGCGGATCTTGGCTACGGTTCGGAAAACCAGCCATACCACCGGGGCGAGTTCCTTAATGCCATCGACCCTCTCGATCAGTACGCGGCAGAACCCGCCCCAGACGGCAAGGAGTGGCGGTACATAATACGGAGAACACCGGTTCCCGGAAAACATAATCCACTGTTCACGTCATCCTTCATCGGTTCCGGGATAACCTATCCCCGGCCGCCGGTGAAGGAACCTCTCCAGATCATCCGCATCTAGACGTCTTTTCCTGTTGTCGGTAATAACCGAGGCTCTCTGCCGAATCCTCTCCCTGGATTTCGTTTCCCGAGGACGAGGCACAGGGGCGAACGTATGTTTCGTCCTTTTGGACTGATGTGAAAAACGTTTGGATGAATCGGGCTCTCTCAAATTGAACCGTATACATGTACATGGGATTTCCTCACGGATCCGCCGATTGACGATCGCGGTCATGACCGCGATCGTCTTTTTCGGCATCGGCGCGAACGGCGGGCGACAGGAAACGGGAAGTGACGCAGGATCCGCTCTCATGCACCATATCGTGGACAGCCGGGAGTGGCAGCCTGTTCCGGTTCTAAAACCGGTTCCGCTCCACGATATCCGTATAGGCCCGGTATCCATTCCAGTGACGAGACACCTGCTTATGCTGTGGATCACCGCGGTTCTGATGGTCGTTGTTTTTGTCGTATCGTTCCACAGGGCTGGAATCATTCCTTCCGGTGCAGGTTCTGCGCTCGAACCCGTACTATTATTCATACGCGATGGAATGGTCTATCCGACTATGGGCGAATCACTGGGCGACCGTTGGCTTCCGTTTCTCTATACGCTGTTCTTCTTCATCCTGTCGTCGAATCTTCTCGGGATGATTCCGATGTTCGGTTCGGCGACCGGAAACCTGAGCGTCACATCAGCCCTCGCTGCGATGGTATTCTTGTGTGTCATTGGCGCGGGCATGAGGAAAAACGGCTTTATCGGCTTTTTCGCCAACATGATTCCGGCAGGGCTTCCGCTGCCGGTGGGGATTTTTCTACTTCTCATAGAGATTCCCGGACTCGTCATCCGTAATGGCGTTCTGGCGATACGCCTTTTCGCGAATATTATCGCGGGTCATTTCGTGATCTATTCTCTGCTGCTGCTGATCTTTCTCGTTCATCCTCTGGCAAGCGCGGTGTCGGTGCCGATGGCGCTGTTCATCAATCTGCTCGAGGTACTGGTGGCGATCATCCAGGCGGTCGTGTTCACCATGCTTTCGGCGATTTTCATCAGTATGGCGGTTTCGAAACATTGATCTATGAAAACATTTCCCTCAATGGAAATACATGGCAGAGCCGAATCTCCAGTTCCGGAGTGCGCATGCCGAAAATGTGCGGTGAGAGATTAATTGATCTCTTCCGGATAGGATGCGGTACGCCATGACCGGTTCGGGGACATGCCCGGGATCCTGTCCTCTTATCATGGGGAAAGCCGGACTGGACACACGGATAATAATGAAAGGAATACTTGGATGACTATTCTCTTGAACGACAGCACCACGGGAGGTTTTTGATGGACAGTTCGAAAATTTTAACTTCGCTGGGCTCGAACCTGGGCGACTATTTCGGAGCGGCGATTGGCCTTGGCCTGATCGTGATCGGCGCTGCGGTGGGTATCGGAATGATCGGCAGCAAGGCACTGGAATCGATGGCACGGCAACCGGAAATGAAGAACGAACTCAGGACTTTGATGATTCTGGGGGCGGCTCTCATAGAAGGTGTGGCGTTCTTCTCCGCTGTCGTCTGCCTCCTGATCGTTTTGACAAAATAGACTGGAGAGGTTTCCCGAAATGGATACCACAGCAGTTGCCATGACACGACACGCCAGGGAGCAGACCCCGGGAGCCGGGCTGTTCTCGATCGACCCGGGCCTTTCCATCTGGACATGGGTGGTGTTCGGGTTTCTTTTCGTCATATTGAGGAAATTCGCCTGGAAACCGATGATGGAATCGGTGAAGAAACGGGAGCGGATGATGGCGCAGGCGGTCGAACAGGCGCGTACCACCAGGGAGGAACTGGAACGGATCGCGAAGAAACAGGCGGAGATTCTGCAACAGGCGCAGGCCGAAGCACGTCGCATTGTCGACGAGGGCAGGAACGCTGCCGAGTCGGCGGTTCAACGGATCAGGGAGAAAAACGACGCTGA
>CAZGVZ010000249.1:2513-6617 GCA_964529145.1 uncultured Fibrobacteraceae bacterium
CGCTGAAGTCCGGCAGACCATGGAACTGGCCCGGGAACAGCTGCGCAATGAAAAGGAACGGGCGCTCAGGGAGATCAGGGAACGATCCGTCGATATGATCATCGATGCTTCGGAAAAACTGATCCGGGAATCACTGGACGACGATATGCACCGGAAGATCGTCGAAAAACATCTGGAGGATTTGTGAAAGAGGCGCTGCCCATTATTGAGGCATACGCCGCGGCATTTATTGAAACCGCTTGTCGGAAGGGTGTCGACGAGAGGATCGAGGAGGATCTGCTTCTGGTGCGAAACTGCTTTTCGAAGATGCCCGAGCTTCTCCGAAGACTCCGCATGCCTTCCCTGAGCGCGAATGATCGGTACCGCATCCTCGATTCGGCTCTGGGATCCAAGGTCGATCCGCTCACGCTCAGGCTTTTTGAAATCCTTGTACGGCGGGATCGCCTCGAGCTGTTGCCCGACATGCACGACGCGGTCCGGAGGGAAAGGGAGCGCAGAGACGGGGTAGTCAGGGTGACTGTCTGCAGCGCGTATCCTATGGACGACACCCTGCGCTCCGCGGTTGAGGCAAATACACGTCTGCGGTACGGGGGCCGCTGTGTCGTGGAGTATGTTGTCGATAGAGGCCTCGTCGCGGGGCTGCGCGTCAAAAGGGGCGGGCGGGAAATCGATTGTAGCGTGAGAGCCGGACTCGACCGCCTGCGCCGTCATCTGCTCTGCGGCTGCAGGGAATCGGTTAACTTTTACGACGGGAACACTGTATGAGCCACACTATCGCTGCCGGGGAGATCGTCTCTCTTTTGAAAAAGGAACTCGACGCATACTCACCTGAGCACGAATATTCGGAAATAGGAGAAATAGTCCAGGCAGGCGACGGTATCGCCCAGGTGTACGGTATCTCTGCCGTCATGTCCGGGGAACTGGTCGAAATCGGGATTTCCGGCATGGAAACCGTTGCCGGCATCGCACTCAACCTCGGAAGAGAGACTACGGGCGTGGTGCTGCTCGATAACGCGCAGCACGTTAAAGAGGGGCAGACAGTACGGAGGACCGGTCGTGTGGCCTCGGTTCCCGTGGGAGAAGCGCTGCTCGGAAGGGTGGTGGATCCTCTTGGCAGACCGCTCGACGGCGGAGAACCTCTCATCACCGGGCAGAGCCTGCCCATCGAAAGAAAGGCTCCGGGAATAATCGATCGAAAGAACGTAACCACGCCTCTTTATACCGGTATCAAGGCAATCGATGCGCTGGTGCCGATTGGAAGGGGTCAGCGCGAACTGATCATCGGTGACCGGCGCACCGGGAAAACAGCCATCGCGATCGACACCATCGTCAACCAGGCAATCAACTGTCGCGGAGAAAAACTGTACTGCTTCTATGTCGCGATCGGACAGAAACGTTCGTCGGTGGTTCAGCTGGTCGACAGACTTCGTGAACACGGCGCCCTGGAGTTCACGACCGTCGTGTGCGCAACGGCAGGCGATCCGGCTCCTCTGCAGTATATCGCGCCCTATGCGGCCTGTGCCATGGCGGAATATTATCGCGACAGCGGCAGACACGCGCTGGTCATCTATGACGATCTTACCAAACAGGCCCAGGCATACCGGCAGCTTTCGCTCCTCCTCAGACGTCCCCCGGGACGGGAAGCCTTTCCAGGCGATATTTTTTACGTACACTCGCGACTCCTGGAAAGGGCCGCGCAGATGAGTGACCGCCGTGGAGGCGGATCACTGACAGCGCTTCCGATCATCGAGACTCAGGCGAGCGACATTTCGGCGTATATTCCGACGAATGTCGTTTCGATCACCGACGGACAGATTTATCTCGAATCAACCCTGTTCAATTCCGGACTTCGACCGGCGATCAACGCGGGGCTCTCGGTATCACGGGTGGGGGGATCCGCCCAGAACAAGGCCATGAAAAAGGTCGCGGGAACCATGAGGCTCGATCTCGCCCAATACAGGGAACTCGCGTCATTCAGTCAGTTTTCCTCGGATCTCGACGCAGCTACCAGGACACAGCTCGCCCGCGGAGAGCGGCTCACGGAAATTCTCAAACAGCGACAGTATCATCCGCTTGAAATCATGCATCAGGTCATGATCATGTACGCGGGTACCCACGGTTATCTCGACCGCTATCCCGTCGGTAAGGCAGCCGCCTATGAAAGGCATCTCCGCTATTTTCTCGATACGAAATACGTGAAATTCATGGAATCGCTCCGGAGTTCCGGAACATTGACCGATGCGCTAGATGCGGAAGCGAAGGGAATGCTCGACGATTTCGCCACGATGTTCGATCCCTCGATGTCCGCGGATCGAATCGACGAAGGATTCTCGCTCGGTATGGCGATGGCCATCAGTCAGTCCGCGGGATATAGCCGCCCGGAAATTCTCCGGATCATCGAAAAGGCCGCCGCAAAGGAACTCGCCACACCTTCGCTCAACAACGAACTCGACCACTTCTACGAAAGGCTGGAATCCCGGGACAGCGGCCTCGCCGACCACTTCCACAGGATGGTCTCCCGATGCCAGATTCTCGATGTCGACGAAGTGGATCTCGAAAAGCTTTTTCATATAGCGGCGGAAAGACTCTCGCAGGTCCTTTCCATCGACGCCGGTCTGGTATACGAGCGCCTGATAAAGCGGGAAAAAGACAGCTCGACCGCCCTGACGACCAGGTTCGCGGTTCCCCATATAATGATCGACGGTACAGGAAAGTTCACGTTCATGGCTGTGCGGAGCAGAAAAGGGGTACGTTTCACCAGTGCGGCTCCCGATGTGCGAGCGATCTTCTTTCTTGTCGGGACGATTGACGAGAGAAATACCCATCTTCAGACGCTTGCGGGAATCGCTCAGGTGGTCAACAGCCCCGTCTTCGACAGAAGTTGGCTCGATGCCCGCGATGCAACGGAACTCCGCAGGGTGATGCTCACGGTTCCCGGTGATCAGGCATCCGCCGTCATCCCCCGGCAGTGAGAACGGATCCTTATGCCGTCGATAAAAGAGTATCAGCGCAGAATCGAAAGCCTGAGAAACACCCGTAAGATTACGGGGTCCATGAAGATGATTTCATCGATCAAGCTGCAGCGAATGTCGCGGCTCCGGGCATCTTCATCGGAATTCTTCGAATCGATACACCGTATGGAGGAACGTTTTCGTGAACTCAGTTCGGAACACCCCTCGATCTACGTTTCGGGAAACAGGAATCCCGAAAAGGGCGTGCATCTGCTGCTCATTACCGGAGACAGGGGTTTGTGCGGCAGGTTCAATATCTCGACTATCAGGCATTTTCTCGAAAAAAAAGCCGATGAGGAGGAACTGGGGCGGACAGTTTCGATCTCCTGCATCGGCACCAAAGGTCATTCGTTTCTCAAACGTCGTCAGATCCGGATCAAAGCCTTGTACAATGCAGGCAGCGCTCGGCCCGACTGGGTTTCAGCGGGTAAGATCACGGAGATGCTAATGCATGAGTTCACCCATGGCGTTTCGGGAGAGATCTATGCGGTGTATTCTCGACGTGTCTCCGGATTTTCCGAAAAAGCGGTTTGTTCGCGGCTTCTTCCCTTTGCGGCTCCGGAGGAGGACTCCGGTGCTGATTGTCTGCTCGAAAATGAGCCAGGGGAGCTTTTCAGTGAAGCCGCTAAGTTCATTCTGCAGGGTAAGGTGCTCGAAGCGGTACTCGATTCGGCGATTGCGGAGCATTCAGCGCGTATGTGCGCGATGGATAACGCAAGCGGCAATTGCGATCGGTTATTAGGCCATTACCTGCAGTTACGCAACAGGGCGCGGCAGGCAGCCATCACTACCGAGTTGAACGAGATCGTGACAGGAAAAGAGGCGCTGGAATCATGAATATGGAGAATGACAGGATAAGTCCGCCGCCATTGGCGGCAGTTGGTTGGAGCGGGCAAACGGCCATGATAGAAACATGCGATAGCATTGGATACACTACGTTTAATGAATAGCATGACAATTGACCGCGGAAAACAAGAAGAGGCATCGCATTCCAAGGTGCCGTCTTATTTCACCGGAAGAGCCGGTGGCTTCTCGTGTTGAATCCTTGAAAGGATTTTTTACAGATGCCTTACCATACAATAAGTGACGAAGA
>CAZGVZ010000250.1:0-850 GCA_964529145.1 uncultured Fibrobacteraceae bacterium
TACATCGGTTCGATGGATCTTTCCTACGTTCATCGGACGACCGAGCCGCGCATGAGACCCATACCGGAAAAACCGGCGGGGGAGTACCGTCAGTCCTCCGGGGGAGGCAGCGGCAATACTCCTGGTGAAGGAGCGGTTCTGATCGAGACGAACAAGCATGTCGTCTATAAAATCGACAAGAAATATCTCACCATGGGTAACAGCGAAGAGGACGATATCTTCATTTCAGGTTTTATGGTGGGGGATCATCAGGTCTCTATCGAAGTACAGAGCGGCGGAATCTATATCAGTACCAGCAAGCTGCTCGGAAAGCTCAAGATCAACGGCAAATCGAAACGGCACCATCGTCTGCAGCATAAAGACAGGATCGAGGTGGGAACGAATACCTTCCGGTTTATGGAGAACGGATAGCCGATGAGGTATGCGTTCATCTCCGATATTCATGCGAACCTGGAAGCACTAGAAGCGGTTTTCGACGATATCGACGCCCAGAAGATCGATAAAGTGCTCTGTCTCGGTGATATCGTCGGTTATGGCGCGAATCCCGGAGAATGCGCGGAACTGATTACAAAAAACTGTTCGACCACTCTGTTGGGAAATCACGATGCCGCGGCGGTTGAAGTGCTTTCCACGCAGCACTTCAACATTCATGCGAAAATCGCCATCGAATGGACTACCCAGAACCTGCGCAAGGAGATCAAGGACGCTTTTCTGGAACTGCCGCTCAAACTGACGTTTGACTCCATGACTCTCGTTCACGCGACCCCTTACGAACCGAACATGTGGTACTATATCACCTCGCTCGAAGAAGCCATGCCCAAGGCCTACAAGGAACTTGATGCCATTCGTT
>CAZGVZ010000250.1:860-3724 GCA_964529145.1 uncultured Fibrobacteraceae bacterium
GCTCGAAGAAGCCGCATTCAATTTCCAGTTTTTCGAAACCCAGATCTGTCTTGTGGGTCACACCCATATTCCAATCATCATTGTCCTCGATAACCAGAAAGAGTTGTACGTCCACCAGGACAGCAGCATTCGCCTGACCGATATCGAGGGATCGCGCCTGCTCATAAATGTGGGGAGCGTCGGGCAACCACGCGATCGCAATCCCAAGGCATGCTACGGAATCTACGATACGGCCAGTGCCGAGTTTACCTATCGCAGGATCGCCTACGATATCGAAAAGACACAGCAGAAAATGAGGAAAATCAAGATGCCGGAGTTTTTGATATCCAGGCTAGAGGACGGGCGCTGAAGTTCGGCATCTCCCACGCTCACACGCGCCTCTTGAAAAGGGCAGACGGAGATGGTTCCGTAAACCTATAGAACCACCGGGTATTCTCCATTGAAACAGGCCGTGCAGTAATCCTTCCCGGGTCCGGGCATGACGGAAAGCATCCCTTCAATCGACAGGTACCCGAGCGAATCGACCTCCAGAAATCTGCGGATTTCCTCGCATGATTGCGTGAATGCGATCAGGTCCGACGAGGTAGGCATGTCGATTCCGTAATAGCAGGGATTCACGATCGGCGGTGAGGATACGCGCAGATGAATTTCCGCCGGTTCCGCGGTCCTTATCAGGCGTATGATTTTCTTCATGGTGGTTCCCCGGACGATCGAGTCGTCGACGACCACGATCTTCTTGTTCCTGAGCACCCCTTTGACCGGATTGAATTTTATCTTCACCCCGAAGTCACGCGATTCCTGAACCGGATGAATGAAAGTACGGCCGATATAGTGATTTCTGATGAGGCCGATATCGAATCTGATTCCCGACGCTTCGGAGTAGCCCAGGGCGGCGGTGGTCGCGGAGTCGGGAACGCCGATCACGATGTCGGCCCCATGCGAGGGATGTTCTTCCGCGAGCTTACGTCCAAGCTTGCGCCGTACGCGATCGACATTCTTACCGAACACGAAACTGTCGGGACGGGAAAAATAAATGAACTCGAAAACGCAGTGGCCTCGACGGGTCACCGGCTCGAATGCGGGAATCGAAAACGAGGCGATACCCCTGTCGTCGATCCGCACCATTTCGCCCGGAAGCACCTCCCGCACCATTTCCGCACCCACAAGGTCGAACGCGCAGGTTTCCGAGGACAGGAAGAACGATCCCTCGAGCTTCCCGATGATCAGCGGCCTCATGCCGTAAGGGTCGCGCGCACCGTACAGCGCATCGGACGTAAGAAAGACGATCGAGAACGAACCCTTTACTTCAGATAGTGCGTCGAGCAGCATGGATTCCATCGTGCTGCGTTTCGATCGCGCGACAAGGTGCATGATCACCTCGGTGTCGGTGGTGGAGGAAAAGATGGAACCGTCGTTCACCATCCTCTGACGCAGTGGTTCCGCATTGATCAGGTTTCCGTTGTGGGCGCCCGCGATCTGGCCGGAACGGCACTCGATGACGATCGGCTGGGCATTGGCGAGCGATGAGGAACCGGTGGTCGAGTAGCGGTTATGGCCGATCGCGCAATCGCCCTTGAGCTGCTCGAGGGTGTCCTGGTGTTTGAAGACATGGCTGACCAGCCCCATCCCCTTGTAGAGGGAAATCCGCCCCCGATCCGTTACCGCTATGCCCGAACTCTCCTGCCCCCGGTGCTGGAGCGCGAAAAGGCCCAGATAGGTAAGGTGTGCTGCCTGAGGGTGGCGGTGGACTCCGAAGATACCGCACGCTTCATTGAGAACACGATCCGTGGTCATGTATGTTTCCTCCTCCAGATCTTCGCGCGAACATGACCGTTTATCCGTGATCCGCGAAAAACGGATGCCGTCAAAGTTTCAGGATGCTTTCGATGCCGGATTTCGAAGTCTCCGCCGTCCGGAGTTTTCTTTCCTTTCGAGAGCCGCGCCGATAAATCCCTTGAAAAGAGGATGCGGTTCGACCGGCCGGGATTTGAACTCCGGGTGGAACTGGACACCTGTGAACCAGGGATGGCCCGGAATTTCGACGGTTTCGACAAGAAGACCGTTAGGAGAAATCCCTGAAAGCGCCATCCCCGCCTTCGCGAACATTTCACGATAATCGTTGTTGAACTCGAAACGGTGCCGGTGCCGCTCGATGATTTGATCCGATCCGTACATCTTTCTGATCTTCGATCCCCTGGCGAGATTGCAGGGAAAGGCTCCCAGCCTCATGGTACCCCCGAGATTCATGACCCGTTTCTGCTCTTCCATGAGGTGGATGACCGGATGGGGCGTTCGCTCGTTGATCTCGGTGGTGTCCGCCCCGCTCAGGTTCAGGACATTCCGGGCGAATTCGATGACCGCCACATGCATTCCGTAGCAGATGCCCAGGAAGGGAACGCTGTTCTCGCGCGCAAATTTGACCGCGAGAATTTTTCCCTCCACGCCGCGCGTCCCGAAGCCTCCGGGAACCAGTATGCCGTCGCATCCTCCGAGAATCTCGGCCGGACCTTTCTCCTCGATCTCTTCCGAGGAAACGCTGAGGATGCGCACATTGGCGTGATGAAACGCTCCGGCGTGATTGAGCGCCTCATGGATCGACTTATAGGCATCGGGGAGTTCACTGTATTTTCCGACCACCGCGATTTCGGTGTCGCGATCCGCGGAACAGACACGGTCCACGTAATCGCGCCATTGCCTGAGATTCCGTCTTCCTGCCCGTAAACCCAGGGTGTCTATGATAACCGTATCGAGTTCCTGGGCGGCGAATTCCAGCGGTACCTCGTAAATGGTATGAGGAACATCCATCGCCTCTATGACCGCCTCCTCGTCCACATTGCAGAAAAGAGAAAGCTTCCGGCGCACAT
>CAZGVZ010000250.1:3756-6591 GCA_964529145.1 uncultured Fibrobacteraceae bacterium
GGTCCTGCAGATAAGGATGTCAGGTATTATGCCGATTTCCCGCAGTCTGCCGACCGAGTGCTGCGTCGGTTTGGTCTTGACCTCTCCTGCACGGTCGAGATAGGGCACCAGCGTCACATGAATGAAAAGCGAATTGTTGCGTCCCGACTGCTGGCGGAACTGGCGCAAGGCTTCCAGAAAGGGGTGGCTCTCTATATCGCCGACCGTACCGCCGATTTCACTTATCACGACGTCTATGTCGGGGGTCACGACGCTCCGGATGCTTTCGCAGATTTCCGTGGTGACGTGAGGCACGACCTGAACCGTTCCGCCCAGGTAATCCCCGCGACGCTCTTTCTTGATGATCGAATCGTAGATGCGACCCGCGGTATAATTGCAGTTACGGGTGGTGGTGACTCCGGTGAAACGTTCATAATGGCCCAGGTCCAGATCCGTTTCCGCTCCGTCGTCGGTAACGTATACTTCCCCGTGCTGATAAGGATTCATGGTCCCGGGGTCCACATTGAGGTAGGGATCGAATTTTTGGTGAACGACACGCAATCCTCTCGATTTAAGGAGCAATCCCGTCGAAGCGGCGGTGATACCTTTCCCGAGAGAGGAAACCACGCCTCCGGTAACAAAGATGAACTTCGTCATAGGCCGATTCTCTCCGTGTGATCCGCAAATGGATAGTGCGGGTAGACGCTGAGCTTTATTTCCATAGTGATTTACGAATCTTTAGATCGTGCCTGTACCGGCGCTCCCGTTCCGGAGCGATTTCGGTATATTCCTGGATCGGTTTGACGGAAAACCCGGTACGCTCGAGCGCCTCCATACCGCTTATGGCCGCCTGTGCGCCTTCGAGCGTGGTGATGTAGGGTATTCCCTGAGAAACCGCAGCGCTCCGGATCGGTTTCGAATCCATCTGTGATTTCCTGCCTGCAGGAACGTTTATGATCAGATCGATATCGCCGTTCTTGATGAGATCCACGACATCCGGTTTGCCTTCTCCGATCTTCGGCACCATCTTCACGTTGAGCCCGTTTGATCGGAGTACGCGCAATGTACCTTCGGAGGCGAAAATTCTGAAGCCGAGGGCGGCGATGGTCTTCACCATGAAGATTATGTTTCTTCGCATGCTGTTTTTAACACTGAAGAAGACCGCTCCTCTCCGTGGGAGTATGTTTCCCGCCGCCTCCTGGGATTTGGCAAATGCGAGTCCGAAGTCCTTGTCGAGCCCCATCACCTCCCCTGTCGATTTCATTTCCGGCCCGAGAATGATGTCCGCTCCGGGAAACTTGCTGAAAGGAAGCACCGATTCCTTGACCGCGAAATAATCGATTTCGCGTTCGATCGCTTCAGGCAGTTCGTCGAGCCTTTTTCCGACCATCAGCTTGGCGGCGATCCTGGCCCAGGGGACACCCGTCGCCTTGCTGACGAAAGGCACCGTCCGGGAGGCACGGGGATTCACTTCAAGAACGTAGACCGCGGATTCCTTGACGGCATACTGGATATTGAGCAGGCCGACCACCTCCAGTTCGGACGCGATCGCGACGGTTATGCGCCGGATTTCCTCGACGATGCTGTCCGAAAGGGTATGCGGAGGAAGCACGCAGGCGCTGTCTCCGCTGTGAATTCCCGCTTCCTCGATATGTTCCATGATGCCGCAGACCATCACCGCGGTTCCGTCGCTCACGGCGTCCACATCCACCTCGATCGCATCGGAGATGAATTTATCGATGAGTACGGGCCTGTTTTCCGAGGCTTCGATGGCCTCGTCGATAAATGCGCGCAACTCCTCCTCGTCGTACACGATCTTCATCGCCCGTCCGCCAAGGACGAACGAAGGGCGGAGGAGCACAGGGTATCCGATCGACCGGGCAATGCGTGAAGCTTCTTCGATCGAGGTCGCCATGCCGTTCGGAGGCTGATTGAGCCCGAGTCTGGTGATCATGGCGGCGAACTCGTCCCGGTCTTCCGCACGTTGTATCGAGGTCACCGAAGTGCCGATGATCGGCGCGCCGGCATCCATGAGGCGTTTTGCCAGGTTGAGCGGGGTTTGTCCTCCGAACTGGACGATTACTCCATCGGGTTTTTCCAGGTCGATGATGTTCATCACGTCTTCGAAGGTAAGCGGTTCGAAGTACAGTTTGTCTGAAGTGTCGTAATCGGTGCTTACCGTTTCGGGATTCGAATTCCAGCTCTTTCATCGCGAAGGCGGCCTGGCAGCAGCAATAATCGAATTCGATTCCCTGTCCGATCCTGTTGGGACCGCCACCCAGAATGATCACTTTTTTACGGTCGCTTGGAAAACTCTCGTTCTCCTGCTCGTAGGTGGAATAGTAATACGGAGTGTATGCCTCGAACTCCGCTGCGCAGGTGTCGACAAGCTTGTAGGTCGGTAGCACACCGAGTCTTTTCCTGAGATCCCGGAATTCCGTTTCCGAAACGCCGGAGTCAGTCGCGAGCTGGGCGTCGGAGAATCCGCGTCGCTTGGCTGAGCGGACCGTCTCGGCGATACGCACGGGATCGCTCCGGAGAAGATCTGCAGGGAGCGATTTCTCGAACGAGAACAGGTCTCCCAGGTTATTGACAAACCATGGATCGATTCCCGAAGCGGCCGAAATTTCCGGCACGGGGATTCCTTTTTCCAGGGCGCAGCGGATTAGGAAAAGACGGTTGCAGAGCGGGGTGGTCAGAGAGGCCAGAAGCTCCTCACCCGTTTTTCCGGAGCATTTGGTCAGTTCGAAGCCTTTCCTTCCGATTTCGAGACCCCGTAACCCTTTCTGCAGCGCCTCCTTGAAGGTGCGGCCGATCGCCATCGTCTCACCAACAGATTTCATCTGTATTCCGAGA
>CAZGVZ010000251.1:0-6579 GCA_964529145.1 uncultured Fibrobacteraceae bacterium
ATCACCTTCGGTTACGGCCTGATCGTCGACCGTTTCACCAACGCCGGTATCAACAGCAGCTACCATCCCCTGGGCTTCACGGGTCATCTGAGAATAAGGGAACAATGGTCGATCAAGGCGTTCACTTCCGATGTGGTGGCGCCCTGGGTGAGCGGGATCTACGCCACCTACACTCCCCCATCTCCTTTCAGCGTGGGAGCGGGATATGCCGCCGATTTCAACCAATACCTGCTCTATCCGGAAAAAAGCGGCCTGCATTTCGTACCCCGGCCTTCGGTCGAGGAGCTTTTTCCCGACGTATCGCGGAACCAATCCCGCATCCATTGCTATATGCTCGATTTCACGGTCGATATCATCGACCATTATGCCCTGAAACTCAAACTCGCGGTCGAGTTCGCGCAAAAGCTTTTCGGAGGCAACGACGGTTTCGTGCTCCGGATGCCCTCGTTGATCTTCGATTTTCCGAAGACAAGTTTCGGCTTAGGCGCGGTCGTTGAATCCGGAAGACTCGTATCCGGACAGTTCGACAGCCGATATCTGGACAACAGATACCGGATCAAGAGCGACGTCTGGGGAGGATCCACCGACAGCGTCATCACCCCCAACAACATTCTGTCCCGGGAGCGCCAAGCCCTGGGAGGGTCCCTCTTTTTCAGGATGAATCCCTTTCGCGGAATAGATATCGACCTGTCGTACAAGCAGGACATCATAGGAAAGCGTGTGCTCGTCACCTATCTTTCCGATTCCCTGGACTCGCGAAACAGCCCACCCGATTTCTCCTACAGAATCAGGGGAGCGGTCAATGATTCTCTTGTCAGGTTTCTGCGGTACGTGGAGGTCCTTGTCGAACAGGGCCATGTCAGGCTATATCCCGCGACGGACGGCAAACCTCTGGCATCCTGGACTTTCGTCGCTTCCTATAACGTGCTTTCAATTCCACTTTTTTTCAATATCGCTTTCGAAACAGGCGGACGGTTCGTCTGGCTCGATACCGCCCGCAAACCCGACAACAGGGTAGATCTCGATGACGGTATCGTGGAATTCAGCATGGGAGCGACATGGGGGTTCAAATGAGTCCGTTACCGGATTTCCGGATCTGCGGCATCCTGCTGCGGGCGCTGGAGGAGGATCTCGGGACGCGGGGGGACGTCACTTCCGAAACGATCTTCCCGGACGACGATGCCGCTTTCGCGGTCATCGCGAGCAAAGATGAGGGCGTTCTCTCCGGCAGTACGCTAATTCCCCGTATCTTTTCGTTTTGTGATCCCCGCATAGCGGTGGAACTCCGTCGCAGCGACGGAGACGCGGTGCGGAAAGGCTCGGTGATTTGTGAAATCACCGGCCCCGTCAGGGGTATTCTGGCCGGAGAACGCACGGCGCTCAATTTTCTTCAGCGCCTGAGCGGTATAGCGACCCTGACTTCGAAATACGCGGCCGCCATTTCGCACACACGATGCCGCCTTCTCGATACGCGGAAAACGACTCCCACGCTGCGCTCGCTCGAAAAATCGGCGGTCCTGCACGGCGGAGGGTGCAATCACCGTTTCGGCCTTCACGACATGGTACTCATCAAGGACACACATGTCAAAAGGGCGGGCGGCATTGCCGCAGCCCTCGAAAAGGTGTTGTCCAACCGGGAAATCAAAGGTTTCCGGCTCGCCGTGGAAGTTGAAGTGCAGTCGAAAGGCGAATTCGAGACCGCCATCGTATACGGCCCCGACCGCATCATGCTCGACAACATGCCAGTCGAAGAGATGAGAGCCTGTGTCGCACTCCGCAACGAATCCCACAACAGTGTGGAACTGGAGGCCAGCGGCAACATCACCATCGACACCATTTCCCCGGTTGCGGAAACCGGCGTGGATTTCATTTCGGTCGGCGCCCTTACCCACAGCGCTCCAGCGCTCGACATACACCTGGTGATAAGGTAACGCGGGCGCCATGATTCCTCACGCGCTCTCCGGCCTCTGTTTTGTCGAACGTTTCTATTCCTATCCCCGCCTCTCGTCCACCAACGATGCGGCGCGCTCCATTGCTCACCGCCCTGTAAAGGGGATGTTCTGCATTCAGGCTGACCGCCAGACCTCGGGAAGGGGCAGGCGGGGTTCGCCCTTCTTTTCCGACAGCACAGGGGGGCTGTGGGTCAGCCTTGTCGTTCCCTTCCCGGACCGTGAAAATCATTTCAAGTACAACCGCGCCATCTCGGTCGCGATCGTCCATACCCTGGATCAGTGCGGAAAGGAACTTCCAGTATCGATCAAATGGCCCAACGACATTCTGTGGGGAAACAGGAAGATCTGCGGAATACTGCTGGAAAACCATTCCCGTTTCGAGGATATCCTTATAATAGGTTTCGGTCTCAACGTCAATATCGCCAAAGATGAATTCCCGCCGGAATTATCCGCGATCGCCACCTCCCTTTTCATCGAAACCGGACGCAGGTGTTCACAGAGCGCGATGCTCCGAACCATACTGAAGCACTTTGCCGCCGCGATCTCCGCCGATCAGGACAGGATCCACTCTCTTTACACCAGCCGGCTCTGCGGCATCGGGGAAACGATAGGCATCAACGGAATTCAGGGGACTTTCGAGTCGGTCGCCGCCGACGGCAGGCTGAGATTGCTCAACGGGGGGATTCCCGTTTTTGTCCATTCGGGGTCATTGGTGTTTCTCGGTAAACACGATTCATTGTCGTGATGCCGGCTTCCGTGCCGATCACGACAAAACGAACGGGAATACGGCTGCCGCAGGATCGAAGAGCATGCTTGTCGATATCGACTTGTGACCGCGGCCCGCACAAATACTATATTCCTAACAAAATCAGTCCTGAGATTGTAAACGCTGCCTCCGCTACGCTTTCGCACCGATTTTCAGAGGGTTTGTTTCGAATGGATGAACCAGGAAAAACCAAAGTCCAGCTCATCGAAGAACTCGATGAACTCCGGAAAACCGTTGCCGAACTGAAAGTTTCCGAAAACTCGCTGAGAGAGGAAGCCGCGCGATGGCGGGAACTCATACGGCATTCGATGGATGGAATCGTAGTACTTGAGCCGGATCTGAGTGTCTACGAGGCGAACCAGAAATTCGCCGACATGATCGGGTATTCGCTCGAGGAGACGTTCAATCTCCACTGCTGGGACTGGGACAAGAATTTTTCACCGGAAACGATCCTGGAGCTCGCGAGGACGGTGGACGAAAAGGGACATCATTTCGAAACCGTACACACCCGCAGGGACGGATCGGTTTACGATGTGGAGCTCTGCAACAACGGCGCGGTCTGGGGCGGAAAGAAGCTGATTCTGTGCGTCTGCAGAGACATCACCGAAAGGAAACGCGGCGAGGCTCAACTCAGGGAAAGCAAGGAACTCCTCAGCACGTTTCTTGATAATTTCAACGGAATCGCCTATCAAGTGTCCAAACAGGACGTGATTCCCTTCACACCTAAACTTTTCAGGGGAGCGGTCGAGCAGATCACCGGTTACACCAACGAGGAGTTCTCGAACTCCAAAAAATGGAACGACATCATTCACCCCGACGATTTCGCCAACGTTCAGGAAGCGAGGAGATGGTTCGCCGACCTGTCGGAATACGTGTTCGAGTCGGAGTACCGGATCATCCGGAGCGACGGTTCCGTGCGATGGATCGCGGACAGCGCCCGTATCGTCAGCATCGGGGGGCGCAGCCTCATTCACGGGATGATCTTCGACGTCACCGAGCGTAAAAGCGCGGAGGCTGCGAATCTTGAGCTCGAGGAACGAATACGCCATTCGCAGAAGCTCGAAGCGATCGGTACGCTTGCCGGCGGGGTCGCCCACGATTTCAACAACGTCCTGGGCATCATCATGGGTTATACCGATCTTGCTCTCGGGGAAACTTCCCCGGGCACGAAAATACACGACAAACTGGTGCATATCTGGAAAGCAAGCACCAGGGCCAAGGACATCATAAGGCAATTATTGACGTTCAGCAGAAAAGTCGGTCCCAAGAAGCAGCCCGTGAATGCCGTTCCGGTCGTCGAGGAGGTACTTACCTTCCTGCGCTCCACGCTTCCCTCGACCATTACGATCAATGTCCGGAGCTCGAAGGAAAAAATCATGATCAACGCGGATCCGACGCAGATCCACCAGGTCATCATGAATCTTTGTGTAAACGCTTCCCAGTCGATGGAAAACCGAAGCGGAGTGATCTCCGTATTCGTGGAGGCCGTCGATTACAAGGGCAACACGCCCGGCCCGTTCAAGGGCCTGCCCGACGGAAAGTATCTCAAGGTGACCATCAGCGACAACGGATGCGGCATCAGGGAGGATATCATAGAGCGGATTTTCGATCCCTACTTCACGACCAGGGAAACCGGAAAGGGTTCGGGAATGGGACTCGCGGTAGTCCATGGAATCATCGAAAACCACTGCGGGGAAATCGTAGTCAGCAGTAAACCAGGCCTGGGAGCGACGTTTACCTTCATGATTCCGATCATAAGGCAACCTGCCGATGAAGACTCTCCGCAGGTCTGCGCACCGGCAACCGGGACCGAATCGGTGCTCTTCGTGGACGACGAGGAGGGAATCGCCACGGTAGCGAAACTCATGCTGGAAATGCAGGGGTTCAGGGTCAAGGCTATCACCAATCCACTCGAGGCTCTCGAACTTTTCCGGAAAAATCCGGATAGCTTCGATATCATCGTAACCGACATGACGATGCCGTATATCAACGGAGACATCCTTTTCAAGGAAATCCGGAGAGTCCGGCAGAACATTCCGGTGGTACTGTGCACAGGCCACAACACCCATATTGACGAACACAAAGCGGCCGAAATCGGGCTTTCGGCGTTCGTGATGAAACCCATCAGCAAAAAAGAACTCACCGGAACCATACGCAGGGTTCTCGATGCAGCCCGGCCTTCCGAGACGGATCCTCCGCCCCGACCCGAAGGAAATGCCGCGTGACTTCCTTTTCCGAAATCGACCTCTTCGTTATGCCCCGGATGCCGGGGAAAATCCCGTTTCTCATCCCCCATGGAACCTCGACCTGCGTCCCTTCCGGAGCGCGCTTCCTGTAACCGGTTACGCATATGTCCTACAGCACCGTGAACCCAACTGTAATTTTCGATTTCGACGGTACCATCGCCGATTCCATGGATGCTTTTCTTGGTGTATACAACCGCATAGCCCCAGAATACGGCTGCCGGACGATTCCCGAAAACGATCGCTTCTTTTTACGGAAGCGAAGGCCCCAAGAATGCTTCCGGGAATACGGAATGACCATTCTGAAGCTGCCCGTGATCGTTCTGCGCATGAGAAAGGAAGCGCGCGGCTGCATCACCGGAATCAAGCCGTTCCCAGGCGTCGTCGAGGCAATCCGGGAGCTGGGCGCCGCCGGATACACGCTGGGGGTCGTCTCTTCGAATGCGCCTGAAAACGTCCGCAGGTTTCTGGCGCACCACGATCTTACCCGATTTTTCGATTTCGTGCAGGGCAGCAAACATGTGTTCGGAAAACACATGGTGATCAAGCGTCTTTTCCGCACACGCGGAATACGACCCGGGTGTGCCGTGTACGTGGGTGATGAAACCCGGGATGTCGAAGCAGCAAGAAAATCGGGGATTCCGGTGATTTCGGTAAGCTGGGGATACCAGGCCAGGGAAGCGCTCGCAGCCTCGGGCCCCGACCGGATCGTCGACAGTCCCGCAGATCTCTGCGGAACTGTCGGAGAGCTTTTCGGCCGCACCCGTTCCTGACCGGAAGACCGCGGAGATGCCCGGCGTACCGTGAAAGGTCCCGGAGCAGATACCGGAAAACCGTCCTCCGGGACCGATACACGGCACTGCCTGTCGATCCTGCGGGGCAGGAGAACGTGAAATTTCGTATTTTCCATCATAAGTGAACAGGTACGCAACATATGGAATTCATCGCCGACCTGCATATCCATTCATATTATTCCAGGGCCACAAGCCGGGAGTGTTCCCCGGAGCATCTCGATTTCCAGGCACGGCAGAAGGGAATCGATCTGCTCGGAACCGGCGATTTCACCCACAGGGCCTGGAGAACCGAACTGACCGAAAAACTCGTTCCCGACGGCAGCGGATTTTACCTCCTAAAAGACAGGCTCCGGATCCCGGCCGGCATTGCCGGCGCACCAGTCCGGTTTGTGGTCTCCGGAGAAATCAGCTCCATTTACAAGAAAAACGGGCGCACCCGCAAGGTGCACAACCTGATTCTGCTTCCCGGTCTTGACGCTGCGGAAAAGCTCTCGGCCCGGCTCGAAACGGTCGGGAACCTTCACTCGGACGGCCGGCCCATACTGGGCCTGGATAGCAGGCAACTCCTCGACATGACACTCACCGCATGCCCCGAAGCCCTGTTCATACCCGCGCATATATGGACCCCCCACTTCTCGGTCCTTGGCGCCGCTTCGGGATTCGATTGCATCGACGAGTGCTACGAGGATCTTGCCGGTCACATTTACGCGGTTGAAACCGGTCTCTCGTCCGATCCTCCGATGAACTGGCGTGTAAGCGATCTCGACCGGTTCGCGCTCGTCTCGAACTCCGATGCTCATTCGCCGGCTAACCTCGCCAGGGAA
>CAZGVZ010000252.1:0-4550 GCA_964529145.1 uncultured Fibrobacteraceae bacterium
AAAAGTTCAACGCAGGTTGACGACAAAGTACCATCCCGGTCTTCAGGCCCCTGCAGGAGGTTTCATGTTCGACTCGGTGCTTCTCAATCTCTCTATCGGCCTCGCTTTTTTTTATCTGCTGCTGAGCCTGGTGCTGGCTTCGGCGAACGAGGTGATCGCAGGCTTCACAAGACTGCGCAACGGATTTCTCGAACGGGCGATGATCATGCTTCTGGGAGGCGAGCGGTTCGTGGCGCTGTTCTACCGTCACCCGCTTTTGAAAGGGTTCAGTCACGGAAGGGAATCGCCGGTGCTCTCGTTCATCTGCGGAACGTTCATGAGATGGAAAATCGTCAGAATGACGGGAATCGATCGCCTGGTGAACGTACTGCGCCTGCCTTATCTTCTGAGGCTCGTTGTTTCGGGGAGACCTTCGTATCTTTCCTCCCGGACATTCGCGCTGGTCATGACGGATCTTCTCGACACCGGAAGGAGTGTCGACGAGAAGTTCGGCCCCGACGCTATGATAGAGTACCCGGATCCCGCGACCGGAGAAACGGTGCAAAGGAAGATCGAACCGGCCGACATCGATCTGCTCCGGACACGCTTCAGCTATTTCGCGGGAATAGTCGACCATGCCGACGACCTGAAAAAGAGCACCGGCAGAATCTGCAAGTTGCTCGAAAGGGGACTGGAAGAGACCGACACGGGGAAGTTGCGGGCGCAGTTCCTGCCGTTCGCGCGTCTTGTCAATCGGGTCGAAAACAGCCTCGGTTCCGGAGTCGGGGAGCGGGAAAAAGCCGTGCGCCGAATCGCGGAATGGTTCGATCTGCAGATGGAAAGGGTCACCGGGTGGTACCGCCGGACGGTGCAGGCAATCCTTCTGGTCGCAGCCCTTCTTGTCACCGTGTCGCTCAATGCCGATACCCTCATGATGGCGAACGTACTATGGAGCGATCCGGTGATGCGCGCGGCGGTCATCGAGGAGGCGACCGCCACAGTACAGGAATCGAGGCGCGCCGAAACGGATGAGAAGAAGGGCGGCGCCGCGGCGCCGGACTCGTCCGCGTCGGATTACAACCCGTGCAGCGGATGCGGTGAGAAGGATGCGATAGACATCGCGGCCGGGAGCCGTAAGGACCGTCCGTTTCCGATAGGGTGGGCCACGCCGTCGAGCGGCCGGGAGGAGGTCCGGTCTCTGCCGTCTTCGTTCGCGGGATGGGTCTACAAGATCATCGGAATCCTGATCACCACGTTTCTGGTGTCGCTCGGCGCTCCGTTCTGGTTCGACACCCTGTCGCGTCTGGTGAACGTGCGCACTGCCGGAGTCAAACCCAGGACCGCTCGGACGGAAATCGAATGAAATGAGAAAACCGCATAAAACACGCATGGGCGGACGGCTGGTTCTGTTTACAGTAACGATGTGCGGCATGACCGGATGCAAGACGGTCAAGGACCTCATATCCTGGACGCCTCTCTGGTGGATCAATTCACGGCCGGTGCAGGACGGCGGCACTCTGCGTTTGAATCCGGGTGAGTTCGCGGTGCGCAATCACGTCGACGGTGGAAGAGTTTACCGTTATACCCTCAGGGGCGGAAAAATATACCACATGAAAGAGGGGACAGGGAATTCGGCCCGGTGGAATCCCCTGCCCAGAGGCAATCCCCGGGGGTGCGACGGAAAAACGCTGCGCGTGATCCGCATGTCGGTCGACAACAACAGGGTTTTCGCGATGACGATCGACGCCGAAGGACGGAGGGGACTCTGGTGGTGCGGAATGAAGGCCGACCAGGCCGGGTGGGCGGAGATGCTCATACAATCGGCCGGAGACTGGATCAAGCCGGGATATTCCTCCTGGATCGGGTGCGCGCACAAGATCGACGGATCCTGGGTCAACCTTCTGGCGTTCCGTCAATTTTCACCGTACATCGAACCGAGGTTCAGGAGAGTGAACGACGGCCGTGGGGGAACCTCGCTGAAAGTAGAGGCTTACAATGCGCCGCGGGCCTCCATTGATGTCAGCGATATCGTAGATATCGCGGTGGGACACTGGACCGGAACGGTCGTCACCTACTATGCGCTTATGGGCTCGACCGGGAAAATCATGTACATCGACGAGGAAATCGTGATGGACAGGTGGAAAGAGGTCCCCAACACCCACTGGAGAAGCAACGATCCGTATCCGCTCGACAGCACGAGTCTCATCGCGGCGTCGAATTCGGTCGTCTGCGCCTATTATCGGAAGGGAACTTCCGCGTACGTCACATGGATCAGATGGGATTTCCACAATCCGCAGGATTTCGGGTACTTTCCTCTGGACTGGTGCGAAAAGCGCTGGCATACGGTGCCTTGTCCGGTGATGGATGCCCGAAGCCTCACCATCGACACCCACTGGCCCGACAGCGTGAGGGATTCCCTATGGAACATCCCGAAATCGATAGGATCTCTCGACTGGAAAGGTTTTCTCGGTTCCGTCCCGCGGCATCTGATAAGCGCTTACAGGGTGCGGCTGGAGGTTTCGGGAGCGGCGGAAACCGCGCGGATAGAAATAGAGCCGACAGATTACGAAGCTGAGAAGCGGATCGCGTCTTCGGACTGGGCGGTTACCCGGAAGAAGCGCTGAGCCGCTATCCCGATTCCCGCAGCACCAGTCCTTTCAGGTACTCCCCCTCGCGGTGCGCAATATTGACTGGATGATCGGGCCCGGCGCTCAGGGTGTGGAGCAGCTGGAATCTCCTGCCGCTATCGGACGCCGCGGCGAACACTATCTGCCTGAACAGCTTGATGTCAATCGCGTGCGAGCACGAGAAAGTGAAGATCACGCCTCCGGGGGCCACGTTCCTGCATGCGAGCAGGTTGATGTCCTTGTAGCCCCGGCTTGCGCGTTCGACCTCTCCGGGATGCCGGGCGAACTTGGGCGGATCGAGGATTATGCAATCGTGACCTGGCCCGGTTTCCCGGAGATACGTGAAGACGTCCGCCGTATGGAGAGTCACCCTCCCCGAGTCGCATCCGTTGATGGCCGCGTTCTCCCCGAGCAGGCCGAGCGCGCTTCCGGAAATGTCGACCGAATCGACATGAAGCGCCCCGCCCGCGAGCGCGTACACGGTGAAAGCGCCGCTGTAGCAGAAACAGTCGCATACCCTTTTACCCGCGGCATGGCTTCCGAGCAGCAGGCGGTTGGCCCGCTGATCGAAAAAAAAACCGGTCTTCTGTCCCTGGGCTATATCGGCGTAAAAGGAAAGGCCGTTCTCCTTCACGATGATGCGGCCCGGGGGGGATCCGTGGCGTACTCCCTCGGACTCTGCGAGCCCCTCGCGTTTTCTCGATTCCGTATCGGAGCGTTCATATATGAACCGGGGCGAGCAGAGTTCGAGAAGGGCTCCCATCACCTCCTGTCGCATTCGTTCCATGCCCGCGGTCAGTATCTGCACCACGAGGCCTTCGGCGCATTTGTCCACGATAAGCCCGGGCAGAAAATCGCCTTCCGAATTGATCAGCCTGCATGAGTCGGTGTCATGGTCAAGGAGCGGGCCCCTCCTCGCGACCGCGCGGCCGATCCGTTCCCTGAGTGTGGCGGAGCCGAAGATCCCGGTCCCCCAGTCCAGCATCCTGACCGTGATGGAGGAGTTCCGGTTGAAGTAACCGACTCCGACCAGGTGCCCGGCCGCATCCCGGACGTTACACATGTCGCCGGGTTGCGCGGTGCCAATCACCCGGTCTATGGAACCTGAGAAAACCCAGGGGTTTCCCCTCGACACGTTCTTTTCACGGCCTTTTTTCAGTACTACTGAAATCATGACGCGCAGCCTCGGCTGTGGGCTATGGTACCGTCCCGTGATGGAAGGGGAGTGTTTTCCGGAAAGGGTGTTTCCGGTTAACGAGTTCCTTATCCTCCATTCTACGGTGGTAAAAATACCATCCGGAGAGATAATCCATTGAAAAAACACCCGATCTTCTCTTTTTTGGTGACGTGCACTCTGGAAAATACGTAAAATATAGCCGGAATTCGCTGAGTAAGGCTTGCACATGGTTGATTCACATAATATTTTGTAGTATCGAAAGAATCCTTTGATATCAATCAATTTCATTGTATCACAAGTATAAAACCCTGTGTGGGGAGGTCTGCATGACAAAATCACTCAAGCCGTTATGGACAGCGCTTCTGGTGGGTTGCATCGGTTTCGCCGGTTGCCAGAAGAAGGTCACTCAGGTGGAACCGACTCCTGAACCTCCACCTCCACCCGTAGTGGAAGAACCGCCTCCTCCGCCTCCTCCACCTCCTCCCGAGGACATCACCGGTGAGTTGAATGCCCTTTTACAGCCGATATATTTCGATTTTGACCGGTATGAACTCAAGTCCGACGGCATCGCCACCCTGGAGCGCATCGCGAGTTTCATGCGCGAGCATCAGGGAGTGCGCCTGATGGCCGAAGGACATGCGGACGAACGCGGCACACGCGAATACAACATCGCGCTCGGCGCGCGGCGCGCTGCCGCCACCCGCGACTTCCTCGTCGGCCGCGGCGTCGCCGCCAGCCGCCTGCGCACCATCTCTTACGGCAAGGAG
>CAZGVZ010000252.1:4560-6552 GCA_964529145.1 uncultured Fibrobacteraceae bacterium
GTCGGAGTACAATATGGGCCTCGGCGAAAACCGGGCGCGCGCTGTAAAGAATTACCTCACCTCATATGGAATCAGTGCAGACCGCATAGAAACCACTTCGTACGGGGAGGAACGTCCCTCGCGGACCGGTTGCGGCAGCGACGACTCTTGTCATCAGATGAACCGTCGCGTCGAATGGCAGGTGCTCGCGAAGTAAACCGGCGAGTCTTGCGAATTTTGAAAAAGAGAAGGGTTCCCCGGTAAGGAGAACCCTTCTTTTTTTCGGGTCAACCACGATGACCCACGAAGATTACCGGTAACCAGCGTTTGTCCCGGATATATGATCCGGGCTGACACAGGCATCTCGATCCTGGATTATATATCATGACGGCGGGTCATACACAGACGGCGGACGATCATTCACCCCTGCGGGAGGGGAAACGGCTCATCACCGGAAAGGCGAGCGCCATTCCTGGAATCGACAGTAGAAAGCTGATCCCGAAAAACCAGCCGTACCCCGTGCGGGAAGCTATGAATCCGCTCGCTATCCCTGTAAAAAGACCGCTGATGTTCATCAGTCCCGATCCGATCGCGTAATGGGCGGCCTTGGATTCACCGATGCAGATACGCATGAGGAAAGTCATGAGTACGGCGGTTCCGAGCCCTCCGGAAAACTGATCGAAACCCTGAACCGCCGCGACTAGCGCGAGGTTGACCGGGCCGACCGGAACCGGAGCGCCGCCCCCCCCGTTCACCTCGATGTACTTCTGGAGTGAAAAGGCGAGAATCATATAGACAAGATTCGAACCGTTCTGCAGGAGCAGAAAAGGGAACAGAACCCTCGTGAGCGACATGCGGGAGATGAGATATCCACCCAGCATGGCTCCCGCAATGGAAGCCGGGAGTCCGATCGCGGCCTGCATCCACCCGTAATGCACCTCGAGGCCCAGATCGACGATGAAGGGTGCCGCCATCGCGCTGAGCAGGAACTCGCCGGTGCGGAGAAAGATTATGAATGTGATGAAAAGGCCGATATGTTCACGATCCATGAAGGACATGAAGGCTCTGGAGTAGAAGGATTCGGGATTGCTCGAGAACAGGGCGGCGATTCTTGTACGGAAGATACCGATCACGACCAGGGACAAAAGAAGAAGCATGCTGATCCATCCGGCAAACCCGATACCCGAGAGAGGGGGAACCGTTTTCTGCAACGCCCTGTACCATTCGCTTCGGGTAGTCGAATACAAGGCCGTCACCACTGCTGCGGCGAGGAGTGTTCCAGCAAACAGGCGGAGGTTCGAAAACGAGGAGAGCGCATCGATCAGTGGAAGGCTTTCAGTCTCGCACCTGGGGAGGTGGAGCAGGTGGTGGACGGAAAGTAGGATCATCAAAGCTCCCGCGGTGGCGAACCCGGGGAACCATCCGATCCTGGTACCTATAGTCGCGATCAGGCCGGTTCCGGTCATCATGGCAATGCGATAGGCCATCACCCTGTATCCTACATATTTCGCCTGTCCAGCGGCATCGAGCGCGACGAGGTAAAAACCATCGATGGCTATGTCGTTGGTCGCGGCGAAAAAGGCACCGAGCAGAAAAAGCGGCCCGACCGCCGTAACCCCCCAGGAGAACGGAGTGAACATCCCGATCGCGAAAAAGAGCATGCCCAGTATCAGCTGCAGATCGATCATCCATTTCCTCCTGGTGCCGAACCGGTCGACATGGGGCGCCCAGAGAAACTTGAGGATCCACGGCAGCCCGTACAGCGAGGTCAGTCCGATCGACTCCAGCGACACGTTTATGGTGCGCAGGAACAGTGATGAAACCATCCGGATGACAGTATAGGGGAGGCCTTCGGCGAAATAGGTGGTGAAACACCAGGTTTCGGGTTTGCGGATGAAATCTTTTCCGATGGGGAACTCCTTGTTGAATGCAGACCGGGTTCGTCCTTCACCCGGAAGTAATCGCCTCGTCAATGGACGAAAACAAGATCGCAGCCACCGGTGATCCACCGGA
>CAZGVZ010000253.1:0-6540 GCA_964529145.1 uncultured Fibrobacteraceae bacterium
GCGGATTTACTGCTTCTGGCATGCATATCTTCTCCCCCTCTCCTACTTTTTTCGCAACACGGGCAAAACTGCGATCATATCTAAAAGTAAGGATGGACTACTGGCCGCAGCGGTCGCAAGGCTCTGGAAGCACGAGGTGATTTTCGGATCGTCGAGCCGGGGTGGTTCCGCGGCCATGCGGGAAAGCATGGAGTGTCTGTCTCGAAAACGTTGCCTGGTGATCACTCCTGACGGTCCGCGCGGACCACGTGAACTGGTCAAAAAAGGCATCGCACAGATTGCGATCATCACCTCCTCACCGGTAATCACCGTACGTTGCGAAACCGATCGCGCTTGGACGCTCCGTTCCTGGGATCGCTTCCTGATCCCAAAGCCATTCGCCCGGATCAAAATTCACATCTGCGCGCCTATCAATCCAACTGGGGGAAATGAGCCGACAGAGGAATCGGTCGAGTTTTTACGGAGTCGAATCCAGAAAGGTCTTCTCGGCGATGAATGCGTGGCCTGAGCATATTTCAATACTTATCCCAGCCTACAGGGCTGTGAGCCAATTGCGCGGGCTGCTCGCCGAACTCCTGAAAATGGCGCCTCCCTCACGTATCCTCGTGGTAGACGATGCCTCTTTCGATGGAACCGTACGACTGTGCGCCGAAAGAAAAATCGATTGTTTGTCGCATGATGTCAATCGGGGAAAAGGCGCCGCGCTCGCTACCGGATTCGAGCATCTTTGCTCAAGCGATTGCGGATGGATCATAACGATGGACGCGGACGGCCAGCATTCGCCGGAAGATCTTCCCAGGTTCATCGAGGCCACTCACTCTACTCCGCCTCCGGGTATCTGCATCGGTTCACGTACCATGAGGCCCGGAACGATGCCTCCGGAGCGGATTCTTTCCAACCGGCTCACCTCGGGCATCCTCAGTCTGTTGTGCGGCGTTCGCGTCATCGACAGCCAATGCGGTTACCGGCTGTACTCCACGGAGCTCCTCAAAAAGATCACCATTACCTGTGATCGCTTCGAAATGGAATCCGAAATCATAATGAAAGCGGCATTCCTGGGTTTTCCGGTTACATCTGCTCCCATACAGACATTATATTTTAACGGACCCAGCCATATTTCACATGTTTCTGACACGTTTCGATGGGTGTTCGCCGTATTACGTGTCCGCGCACAACGTCACCGTCTTGTGCCCTGGAAAACGATCGAAGCGCCTGAGGATCCCGGATGATCATGGAAAATTTACCGCCCGAAGTGGCCCGGCAACGACTTATAAAGAAATTACGCGAAAAGGGCATTACCGACGAAAGGGTACTCGAAGCGTTCAACAAGGTTCCGCGCCACCTTTTTGTGGACGGCGCCATGTACGCCCAGGCATACGACGACAATGCCCTGCCGATCGGATCCGGACAGACAATTTCTCAACCATACATCGTCGCCCTCATGACGCAACTGCTCGAACTCAAAAAAGATGAAAAGATTCTCGAGATCGGAACCGGTTCCGGTTTCCAGGCAGCGGTGCTCGCTCAGTTCTCCCGGCGTGTCTACACGATCGAGCGCCACCGCGCACTGGGAGAGACGGCTCGGGTCAGACTCCGACAGATGGGATATGCCAACATCACTTTCAAAATCGGGGACGGCTCGCCGGGATGGCCGCAGCACGGGCCGTTCGATAAAATCATCGTAACGGCTGGAGCACCCGTGGTTCCCGGGACGCTGACCGGACAGCTCGCGGTCGGAGGACGCATGGTCATTCCTGCGGGAGACAAGGAGCAACAGGACCTGATGGTGTACCACAGGACGCATGACGGTTTCCAGAGCTTTACGGCCGCACAAGTGGTGTTCGTTCCACTCGTCGGCGCCGAGGGATGGCAGGAGACTCCGCCTTCCGCCACGGATCATTGAACAGTGGCTGAGGAAGAATAAAAACATTTTTTCTGCTGTTCTTCCCACGAGACAGCTTCGTGGCAAACCCTGGAAAATGGCCCGCTTTATGCTATTTCCCTGTAGCTCGAACCTCTCTCCGAAAAACAGCCGCTCATGAAATTTGTTGATTGATTACACAAACGCAAGAAAGGCACACTCAATGACCGAATTGTTTTCATCGATCATTTCCTGGTACATGGAACATGTCACCTACTGGACCGTCGCCCTGCTCATGGGGATCGAAAGCTCGTTCATCCCTTTTCCCTCGGAAATCGTGATTCCGCCGGCAGCATGGAAGGCGGCGCAGGGTTCCCTGAATGCCGCCGGAGTCTTCGCGGCCGCAATGACGGGCTCCCTTCTGGGCGCGATTTTCAATTATTACTTCGCGCTGCTGCTCGGCAGAAAGGTGCTCTACCGTCTAGCCGACACCCGTATCGCGCATTTTCTTCTGCTGTCCAGAGACAGTCTGATGAAAGCGGAAAACTATTTCAAAAAATATGGACGCAGTTCCACCTTCATCGGGCGTCTTGTCCCTGCGATTCGTCAGCTGATCTCATTACCGGCCGGAATCGCGAAAATGGATTTTCGGCAATTCCTGCTCTTCACTACCCTTGGGTCAGGAATCTGGAATTTCACTCTTACCGCTATGGGTTACTTCCTGTATTCGCAGAAGGAGGTACTCGAAAAATATTACAGCCGCATCTCTGCCGGGTTCGTGGTTCTCGGCGTGCTCTTCATCTGCTATATGGTGTTCAACGGCATGAAACGCAATAAGGTGAAACAGGCGGCGACGGAAATGTAGAGGCACCTTTTCTCTCACGGGAGCCGCAGATACCGCAGGCATCTCCGGCCTCCGGCCCCACCCAAGAAACTGCCCGTTTTATTGGTACAAGGATTTTTGGTGCGCTGAAAGCGTACGGCGTATTGGCCCGGGCTGGTATGCCTCGCGCTTTCAGTGTTTGTCATGTGGTACTGATGAAACACCGGCTATATCGAATCGGGTGGGGCGCCACCCGAACCCCGCCCAGGAGGGCCTGAAGCTGCCCCCTGGACCCCGAGCCGCCGCTGTACGATTTTTTTTCTTTTTCCGGCCCGCAGATTCTTTTGCCGGGCAAATAACTGTCTCCCACAATATACGCTGTTCATACCTCGTATTTCTTGTGAGGTCTGATTAAAAACGCTACCCATGACCTCCTTTGTAAGGGTGAAGGTGTAAGAGGACTCTGCCGGAGAAATCCGGCAGAGTCGTTTTTATTACCCCCGACCTCCTCCCTGTTCCTTTCATCCGGCAGAGAGACCTTTCTCTCATCCAACCCCGGATAATGTCATGATTCCATTGGAGTTTTAACGAACCGGAGAGCCGAAAACACACAATGGATCCGGCGATTCTCTAAGAGTGCAGCTGTAACCAGTTCACTCCTTTTTGTGGATCGCGCACAGAAGCCGTTCGATGCATCACAATATCCGCATACCCGCCCTGATCCGGCCCTCTTCCGTTCCAAAGAGTAGAATCGTACTGGAAATCCCGTTTTCCGCAAAGTTACAATTGGAAATGTACAGTCACCCAATTCACTTCAAAGGAGTCAGTGACTGGAGTGACGTGACCTCCGAGGCTTCGTCTCACTCGAACTACTACGAGGAGTGCCGCGATCAGGGCGTGGTAACCGATCCCCGAGGCCCGGCATCGCAGGTTGGAACGCTCCCGCATATGATGCGAGGCGGTTCGTACGAGACCGGAGTGAACGGATGCGTCGTAACCTACCGCTACGTCAACCCGTGCGACAATTTTTCGGACTACGGCTTCAGGATCGCGCGAAGCGCTCAATAACATATATGACAAGAACCTGGTGGAAGGTTACACTTCCGCCACTCCACTTTTTCCTGGATCTCTTCTAAAGCAATTGATACGGGGATTCTGTTCCGGGATCGAATTTCCGGGCATCGACCGCAAAACTGCGGCTCTCCCGGGTTCACGGCAATCTCCTGGATTTCCGGGGCGCCCTTTCTGTGAATGACCCGATTCACGAAAACGTTCAGAATTTCATCTTGAACTTAAAAAAAGCTTTGCCTTCATCCGACAGGATGCTGTAATTCGCGGAGAGAGAGACGTTGCAGCGTTCGTTGCGAAAAAAGTCCACGGGCAGGGTTCCTCCCAGGCAGGCATAGCTTCCGCCCAGTAGCAGCGCCAGCGACACGACCCGGTAATGGCTGGTCAATTTATCCAGGTAATCTTCCCTGAGTTCACGGAAATTGTCATAAGTGGTAAGCGCGCATACGACCATGTTCTTGTTCCTGTCGTCGCTCCACCACCTTCCGGCGGCGTCCTCGAGAAAATGGATCAAGCTGCGGTAAGAGCGGGTTTCAAAACGCCCCGACCCCGGATCACCCGGAATCTCGTCCGGTGTCCGTCCTGAAAACGGCTTCATGCCCGGGAAAAGACCCGTGTACAGGTGGCGTGCCGTACGAAAGTATTCCGTATCACGGGAGGTGATCAGCACGGTAAGGCGACCGTAGTTTTCGTATCCACCGAAAAGATCCGAAGGTGTAGACCAGCACAGGGCATCCGCGAACGGAAGAGTTATCAGTGCGGGACTCCCGTTCTCATGAACAGTGCTGAAAGGAGTTCTGAGCAGAGGAAGCCGGTTATGGGCCGAGATCGTGCACAGCGCTCCCGCCGCAAGCAGTGAGCACTGCAGATACACGATTAGAGCTCCGAGCCTCTGATCTCTTCCAGCATCTTCCGGATTTCGATTGTTCCGCATCTCTTCCTCATTCTTCCGAGCGAGGTGCATCTTCTTACATTATGCAATTGGTGCGAGGCGCACTCCAAGCACAGTTTTGTCTTCCAAGGCAAGGAGCGCATAAACCATGCCGGATACCTTCTACTCCCAGTCTGAATATGAGAAGCCCGTTAAGTATTTAGTAGAGCGCTTAACTATATTGTGTCGAGAGGGGAAAACCCGGTTCATGATTCCTGTGTCAGGCAACCGGAATCCGGATGAAATGTATAGGCGACCGATTCGTCAAAATATCCGCATAAGATATCTTTCAGGGGAACATCTGCGCGAAACGACAGTAGCCGGGCATAGAGGTATACCTGTAACCGTGCCCATTTCTCCTTTTGTGCATTGGGTTTGTAATCCCATATCTCCACTTTCGAGTCGCTATACCTTAGGAGATCGATATGGCCAGTAAGGGGAAATCCAAGCTTCAGGTGCGCTTTGGATTCCATTTCGTTCATCCATACCGGCAGTTCGGCCACGACTGCGTGCGGATCGTTCATGAGAAACCACTGCTGAAGGTTTTCATGCCGGCTTTTGAATCGTGTGTGTTCCCTGCTCCGCCGGGCCATTTCGACGATCGGGTGCAACGGTTCCTCACGCAGCCGGATTTCACGATGCACCCTCATACCGGAACACCCGGGATTTTCGGGATGAACGAAAAGCTCCCGGGGAATATGGTCGAATATTCCGGTCATGAACCGTTGGAGGCCAGGCGGAACACTCTTCATGTGATCAGTGTGAAGTCGGTACCGTATATAGAAATTATGATGTTCCAGAGATCTGACTTTGATTCCCATGCAGTGAAAAATATCTCCCGCACCGCATTTCGGGAACCATGGAAGTTTTTCCGTTATCCTATCCGGGAAAAAAATTATTCGGTTCACCTTACCGCGTGCAGGCGCCTGCGTGACCTCGGCATTTATGTGCCGCGGGCATACGGTACCTCTGCGAGACTCCGGTATTTTAAACCGTTCCGGAGAAGTTCCCCCGCACACCCGCCGCGGTATCAGGTACGAATCTGTGCACGGGTCTTCTGCGGGTCGCGTATGGAAGGGGGTCTTCCGCTTCGCATCCCCGTAGATCCCGGTTCGAGTCCACCCTTTCAGTCCGTGGAAAGGTTGTATTCGAAAAAATCCCAGTTGATCAGGTTGGCGATCAGTGCCTTTATATGATCCTCACGCCTGTTCTGATAATCGAGATAATAGGCGTGCTCCCACACGTCGATGCAGAACAGGGGCTTGAAACCGTGAGCCAGGGGATTATCCGCATTGGAATACTTCATCACGATCGGTTTTTCGTTCCGGATCGCCACCCATGCATACCCGCTCCCGAACTGACCCACTGCAGCATTTGTCAATTCTTTCCTGAATCCGTCATAACTTCCGAAAGCATCATCGATCAGCTTTTTTACCGCACCCCTGGGTTCGTGTCCGCCGTTGGGCGTCAGGCAGTTCCAATAGAACCAGTGATTCCACGCCTGCGCTGCGTTGTTGAAGAGCTTCTGAAATTCCGTTTTATCCGCCGTACCGTGGATGATCTGTTCCAGGCTGGAAGATTCGAACGGCGTTCCCTTGATGAGCTCGTTGGTGGTGGAGACATATTTCTGATGATGTTTCCCGTAATGAAACGATATGGTCTTTTCAGTTATATACGGTTCCAGGGCATCCTGCGCATAGGGCAGCGGATGAAGCTCGAACGGCGCGACACTCTTGATCTCACTGGCGGTTCTGGTTTCCATCGTCATCCTCCCGTTATGAATTGATTGTGTGACCTTCACCGAGAATACTCCCTCGACTTCAAGTCGAGGGGTTCAAATGCTGGTCGACTTGAAGT
>CAZGVZ010000254.1:0-6538 GCA_964529145.1 uncultured Fibrobacteraceae bacterium
CTGATTTGTCATCACTGTACCGGATAGCGATACGCGGCGTATTGTCGTTTATCGTCGATCCCGGATTCGGCGCACAAAGATGCATCTGTGGAAAAACGGTATCGGCGGCAAAGAATATGCTCGGCTGCAATTCCACCTTTTTTCCGTATACCGCCCCGTAATACGTGGTCCGGTCATGAATGATCACTTTTGCGTTTGGAGCGGTAAAAGTCCCGTAAGCGATACCGTCGTATCCCAAAGAAACATCACTTGTACCGTTCGAATAAAAACTCACCGACGTGGGATTCACCTGTGAAGTGAATGACATGCGTACACGGTCACCGATGACACATTTCTGAAGGGCATTGATTTCAATTCCGCCTCCGGCCGGAATATCAAGCACCAGCTTAACATCGTTTCCAAGAATGAACGCCTTTGTCTGGTATATCCCCTGACCCAGTTTTATCTTACCCCGGTCAAGAACCCATATGGTGTCATAGTTACCGGCGTTTATTGCCAATGAATCTTCGTTAAGTACCCGGATATCCGTTGTACCCGGAGTTACGTTCCTAGCCGGTATGCTATAGGCGGCAACCTGCGTGTTCTGCTGAATGGTCCCGGTGACCGAAGCGCCTGCATACCTTACTACCGAAGCGCCTGCTGTTACGTTTCCATAAATGATTGAGCGGTCGAACAGTTTGATGTTTCCAATCGCCAGAACCGAACCATGTACCCGGGCATCGATCCCGATGAGTACCTCGGCCTGCGAGCCGATGAGTCCTTCGCCGTTTGTTCCTGCACGATCGCCGATCTTAAGCTCCTCTATTGAATAGGCGATGTAATTTGTCGGCACGTTTTCGGCTTTGGTCGATACCGTCATGATACCAATAATCGAAACAAGGAGACCGGCACCCCTAAAGGACGATAGGCTCATACGTACTCCGGATTGAATGAGTGAAATGCAGTTTTGCCGTGCTGTGGTAGTGGAGAATTTTCCGGAAAATACAATACACTTTCAGCTCCGCTGAACGTGAAGATAAGAATTCGGATGTATTGTTTTACACGTAAATTTTTCTTCCGATAACATGCCGTCGAAGAAAAAAACGGCATTCTGTTGTTCGGAAAAATGATGATAGCGGTAATATAACGCAAAGTTTTTAAAAAATAAAAATATCTTGCGCTACATAGCGACCCTTGACCCGGTCAAAAGCCTTGTCATTTGATTTTATCTGATTGATTTCACGAAAAATACATAGTATTGTGCGGCTGCTTGAATTTAACAAAGATAAATCGTTAGAAGCGGTTTTCTTTTTGTTTGGACCGATAATAAGATTAATTGTAAGCTTTCAATTCAAGTTAATGAAGCGAGGGGAATTGTTTCAAGGGGGGCGCGTTAAGCCGCCTAGTAAGGACATTTCATAATGACAATTCCGCAGAAATACCTTTTTGCCGTTCAGGCGATCTTTTCCCTGAACAATCTCTCTTTACACCCATTTTCTCAAGCATCCCACCCCTGATCTCTTGCTTCCCTGCCAAACTTTCGTACTGAAATGAGCGAGGTGAATTCACGCGTGAAATTGAATCCCGCCGCATAATTTTATTTTCAGGCGACGCTTACCTATATTATGGGAGCACCGCACACCTCACGCAAAGACCGGGAACACCATGTCATCATCCGCTCAGAATCAGCCGTCGGCACGGAAAGTCCGGTTGCTGAAGAAGAATTCGCGCGGCTCTCGTCGCAGCAACAAATTGCCTGTACCGTCCGCTGCGCTCTCCGGGCGCTTCCGCTCATCGGGGAGTGCATGGATCAGTAGGGCGCGAACGGTCCGACGCATGCGCAGTCGGTAAGGTTCGCTCGTATACTGGGGAGCGTTCGCCTCGATCGATCCGGGACATCTCACCGCGCTGGCGGCGACAAGTCTGCCGAATGCGATCAGGATTTCCCTTAACATCTGCGATGCCTCACCCATTGTCCAGAGTGCGACGACGCTCGGTAACGCGGTGCACGCCCTGCACTTCCTGGGTGTTACGGAGTGTTCGAAAGAGCTGCTTCAATCCTGCCGCTCCTCACTCACGGCGCTCTTTATCACCGACCGCACAAGCTACCTGGAAGGCCAGTCCGATTTCAGAAAGGATTACGAGCGATTCGCTGCACCGGGGTCCTCCATCGCCGATCCGGTGTCCGCCTTCTATAAGGATCCCCTGTGGACCGCTACGCTGCGTCCTGATGGTCCCAAGGTGATTCAGAAATGAAATGCTGTGCAGATTCATAATCACACCCTTCAACGTATTCTTCCATTCTCTCGATGTTCTTGCGGGGCGCCTTCATCACCAACCCGCAAAGATACGCCTTCCGGTTTTCAGCCGTGATGCTTCAAGAAGATTACCGATGCGGTTCTCCTGCATTTCCCGATAAAAAGAGGTCTCCTCGATCGGTTTCAGGTCCCGATCGATGTCCGACGACGCGATCTGATCCTCCTTCTTCCTGGAAATGTATGAAAGAAGCTCCCGCACACGTTTTCCACTCACCCGGAAATAGAAAAAACGGATAAGGCCGGGCATAGTAGTTACATAAACAACTATTTTTTAGAATACATTAAAATGTATTAATATTTCAAAATAATTGATTATATTTAAAATAGAATAAATTAAATGCATTTTAATCATAAAAATAGAATACATAAATGGTTTCATACATATAAACTCATGCAAACTCAATGAGATGATTCGGGTTCGTTTAACCGGCTCGCTGCAGGAGAACTTTTTATGAAAAAGCATTCACCCGTGTTCACCCTTTCATTAATGGTTGTCATCCAGGCACTCGTAGCTGCCCCGCCTATCGACCTGCAGACTGTTCCGGGCGGGTATCGGTTCCGGTTGCATATCAATGATCCGGTTCTTAAAAAAGAGGCCGTGAGTGCCGTCACCAGGGATGGAACCACGATTAATGAAACGTTTGTCAGCGCGTATGTGTACGGATTTGAATCCGAAGGGCTCGAAGGTGATCCTGCGCTTCTTTCGAGCGGCATTGAGTTTGCCTTTGAAACCAATCCTCCACGGGTGAAAGTAGCCGACGTGGTGACCCGGGAAATCGCGCTTGAAGGCAAGTTGTATCCGGTACAGCCGTCGCATGGCTACGATGAAACGACCTCTCTCCCCTTTGCCTATAATCCAGAGAGCTATGATCCGAAGAAGGCGCTCGCAAAAAAAAGTTCATCCATGGAATATGTTGCCGTAACGCAAACGTATACCTATCGCGGTCAGGAGTCCGCTACCATAGCCATCCGGCCAATGAGGTACGACCCGGGAACAAACAAGATTACGGTGGTCAGGGAGATGACCGTCGATATACAGATGGAGAAACCGCAGATAGTGCGCTCCCTGAATTCGAAGGCGTTCGACCAGGTGATGCGGGCATCGTACGTCAACCTTGTCGATGCGGCGCCCGAGCCTTTTTCGGCAAAGGAAAAATATCTGATCCTCGCCATGCCGGCATACAAAGATTGTGCCGAACTGCAGCAATTCATCGATTACCGGGCCCGGCTTTACGATGTCAAGGTGGTGAGTACCGCCGATGTGGGTGGCACGACCGTGGATGCTTTCCGTACCTTTATCCGTAATGAAATGCCGGCTTTTTGTCTGCTTGTCGGAAACCAGCCGACGTTTCCGTCATGGAACAAAACCGGATGGAAGAGCTTCAATTACTACGTCGCAACGCAAACCTCCTCCTCACGTGAACCCAAACCCGATATCGCGTTAGGTCTTTTTTATGTGGATAACGCGACGCAGATCAAAAACATCGTCAATAAAATAATGGCGACCGAAAAAAGTCTCGCAACCCGCCCCAGGGTGGTTTTGGCGCAGGGAGGGAACACAGAACGGATGGACAATCTTCCCCCGGAGCACTGTGATAAAATCGTCGAAGAAGTGGTTACCAGATACTTTCTGAAGGAAGACGGATGGACTATCAATATGTACCCTACGGGAGCCCGGGGTGAGGGGGCGAAGAATGCGATCGAGCTTTTCAATAAAGGCTGCTGGTTTAACTTCTACAACGGGCATGGATTTGCCGATCAACAGCAGTACGGATGGGGTTCCAGGGATCTCTCTTCCATGACCAATACGGTGTATCCCTTCGTATTGAACTGTGCATGTGAAACAGGGGACTTCGATCAGGGTTGTGTTGCTTCCACAGCGGTACGGAGCGTTAGCGGGCCGGTGACCATGATCGGCGCCTACGGAACCTCAACCTATGGACAGCATATTATCAACCAGGGGTATCCTCACGGAATCATGGTAAAAAAAATCACCAGAAGCGGTCTATCCTTTGTATATGGGGTCAACTATGACAGCGTCCCGCAATGCTACATCAACTGGATGGGAGGTGTACCGGGCAGCTGGGACAGGGCCACCATGGGATGGCAGTACCACCACTTCGGTGATCCGGCGATCGAAACCATGGTCAGCATGCCGATGTTGAGCATCACCGCTCCCGGAAACAATGAACAGGTCGAACAGGGTAAGACCTGCCGTATTACCTGGAGCAGCAATCGTGCCGGTAAGGTTGCCATATACCTTTATAAAGGCGGAAAGCCGGTTTCGGTCCTGTCCGCCGCGACCGACGCCGCTTCAGGAGCCTACGACTGGACGCCGGACGGCAGTGCTGCGACGGGAACTGATTACCAGATACGATTGACAAGTGTCGACTCATCCGCACTCTGGGATACCAGCGGCACCTTCAGCATCATACCTGAATACCTGCTCATTGCTCCATACCGTCAGTCGTTCGATACCCTTGATTCAGGCTCAACGGTCCTGCCGTTGAAATATACCCAGACCACCGACACGGGCGACGTCCTCGACTGGCTTGTGTGGAAAGGACCGACACCCTCCAGAGCCGGCAGTTCGCCCGATACGGGGCCGCAAGGGGACAAGACCTCCGGAAGCGGAAACTATCTGTACATTGAAGCTTCAGGAGAAAACTCGCCGGATAAAAAAGCGATGTTCACCACGCCAAACTTCGATCTGCGAAACGGGGATCATTCGCTTTCCTTCTGGGTGCATATGTTCAGTGCAACCGGCACCATGGGGGTGTTGACGCTAGATGTGTGCGTTGACGGTACATGGAAAACCGGCGTTCTCGAGGTTACCGGCGATCAGGGTGATCGGTGGGTTGAACAGAAAGTTGACCTTAAAGAGTATGCAGGAGAACGCGTCGGCTTCCGCTTCAGGGGAGTTACCGGTTCCGACAGGGCAAGCGATATCTGTATCGACGATTTCACCATCGGGGTGACCGGTAAAACAAACGGCAGACCACCGGTTGCGGTTTCGCCCGAACGGTGCGAGCTAACGTTTACCGGATCAAAACTTCTATTAAAAATTCCGGAAATGAACGGGTCTGAACCGGTAAGTATCATGCTTTACAACTCCCGGGGGCAGCTCATCCGCCGTCTCTTTGACGGAAAATTATCGGCCGGTGAGCATCTTCTTGCGCAGGAAAAGCTCACCCGCGGACTGTACATCGTGAGGATGGGTATCGGCGGATATCAAAAAACGATTGAATTACTGCATGCGAAATAGATTAGAATTCCATTACCTGCCTCATAATGACCACGGCTAGGAGACCGTGGGGCAGGACAGCAACTTTGCGCACCGAACGCCCCCATTGCTTTGCGGGGGGATAGTGAAGGGTCGCCTGAGAACGGCCCCCGCGGTAACCGGCTGCAACGCTCCGCCGGGAGAAAGGTGAATCGCCGGGCAAGCCCACGCACCCGGAGCTTGCGCGCCACAGGGGGCGGGTAGATGTGGAATCTATCCCCTTGCGGATTGAAGGACTCTTCCGAATCCGTCAGTTACAAAGGCAGCCGTGAAACGATTCCATAAAAAGTGGTATATTTATGGCCATGGAAAACGAAAAAATCAACATCTACATCTATCTGGAATATAGAAAATACCTGAACGATTATTATCTTTTTCAAAAGAGGCGCTCCCGCTCCTTCTCGTACCGGTCTTTCGCCCAACGTGCCGGTTTCAACACCCCGAATTTTCTCCAGTTACTGATTCTGGGAAAAAGAAACCTCAAGAAATCAAGCATTGCGAAGGTTTCAAAGGCTCTTGATCACTCCACCGAAGAAGCGGTTTATTTCGAATTGATGGTGCATTTTGATCAGGCAAAAACCGTAAGGGAAAAAACCGGTTATTTCACCGCTCTCTCGGAGATTCGAAAACCCTATCAGATCACGAGGATGAATGAACTTCAGTTCGAACATCTTCGTACCTGGTATCATAAGGCCATAAGAGAGCTTTTGGGATTCTATGCATTTGATGAAAGGGAAATCTATGCGTATCGTAAACTTGCCTCTTTACTGTCACCGCCGATCACTGAAAGTGAAGCGAGAAATTCCGTCAAGCTTCTTCTGAAAATAGGATTACTCAGGCGGAATGATGACGGGCGAATCGTTCAGACCGATCATTTCATAAGCACCGGTGACGAAGTACGGAACCTTTCGGTTCGGACATTTCATCAGGCAATGATCGAACGTGCCGGAGAGGCGGT
>CAZGVZ010000255.1:0-1570 GCA_964529145.1 uncultured Fibrobacteraceae bacterium
GGAATCGAACATACCGCCCCGATGGGGCTCGATTTCGTGATGCCGGGTCGTTTGCATTAAACCTCACGACCCTACGGGCCTGAAAACCGGTGCTCCGCCACCATTGCCATATTCATGTCTTTCCATCCAAACTCCTCCCGGCCACGGCAGTGGCCGGGATCTTCTTCCGGCCCGCATCACGAATTTCCGCGAAGGTCGCGGACAGGAATTTCTGTCCGAGACCGGTAAATTAATCGTCAGATCAAGGTGCAAATAACATATTTTTCTATCGTGTTTTCCCTTACACATCGGTTAAGGAGCTGGCATGGATCTGGACAAGATGATACGCAAGGTACCCGACTTTCCCAAACCGGGCATTCTCTTTTATGACGTCACCAGCATTTTCACCAACCCTGAGACATTCCGCTATACCGTAGACAGAATGATCGAGCGGTATCCGCGTGATGGTGTCGACGGAGCGGTAGCGATCGAGAGCCGCGGGTTTCTTCTGGGTGCCTGTTATGCCGAAAAACTCGGCGTTCCGCTCGTCCTCGCAAGAAAGAAAGGAAAGCTCCCCGGAAAGACGCTGCAGCAGAGCTACGACCTCGAATACGGCAGCGCAACGCTCGAGATCCATTGCGCCGATCTGACTCCTGGAAAACGCTGGCTCATCATCGACGATCTGATCGCTACCGGAGGCACGATCGAGGCGGTGGCCTCGATGATCGAACGCACGGGATCCGAAGTGGCGGGTATTTTTTCCATTATCGGCCTGCCTTTTCTCGATTTCCGCAAAAGGATCGGTAAATACCACCCTTTCACACTCATCGACTACCAGGGTGAATCGGCATGAAGACCACTTCAATCGTATCGATACTTTCCGGTGCTATCCCCCAGGGTCCCGCGAAAATCCAGGGATGGGTAAGAACCCGTCGCGACGCCAGGGATTTCTCTTTCATCGAGGTGAACGACGGCTCCTCGGCGGCGAATCTTCAGGTCATCGCCGAAGCGACGCTTACCGGGTACCGTAACACGGTGCTCGCATTGACTACCGGGAGCAGTGTCTCGATCGAAGGAAACGTGCGCCCTTCCGAAGGAAAAGGACAGAAATACGAACTTCTCGCATCTTCGGTGATGCCATTCGGAATCGCACCGCTCGACTACCCCCTGCAGAAGAAGCGGCACACCTTCGAATACATGCGTGAGATCGCGCACCTGAGGCCGCGCACCAACTCAATTGGCGCTGTGATGCGCATGCGCAGCGGTCTGAGTTTCGCGATCCACTCCTTTTTCAGGGAACGGGGCTTCTTTTACGTTCATACGCCCATCATCACTACCAGCGACTGCGAAGGCGCCGGCGAGATGTTCAGGGTAACCACGCTCGATATAGGCGCACCCCCCAGGACCGATCGGGGAGAAGTCGATTTCGGAAAGGATTTCTTCGGCAAGGGAGCCGGTCTTACGGTGAGCGGACAGCTCGAAGGCGAGATCTGCGCGCTCGCTCTTGGCAAGATCTACACCTTCGGACCGACGTTCAGGGCGGAAAACTCCAACACAACGACGCACGCGAGCGAATTCTGGATGATTGAGC
>CAZGVZ010000255.1:1580-6518 GCA_964529145.1 uncultured Fibrobacteraceae bacterium
GCCTTCTTCCGTCTTCCCGACGATATGGACCTTGCGGAAGATTTCATCCGGTATCTCGCCCGTTACGCCCTCGACCATCATGCGGACGATCTGGCCTTCTTCAACGAGCGGATCGATCCCGGGGTGATAGCCCGCATCGAGGGGATAGCCGGATCCGTCTGCGAACGGATCCCCTACACGGATGCGATCGAACTGCTGAAGAAAAACGACGATAACTTCACGTTCAAGGTTTCCTGGGGAATGGACCTTCAATCGGAGCACGAGCGCTATCTCACCGAAAGGGTTTTCGGGAAACCGGTCATAGTCCACGACTACCCCGCGGCGATCAAGGCTTTTTACATGCGCAACAACGACGACGGCAGAACGGTGGCGGCCATGGACGTTCTGGTTCCGGGAATCGGCGAACTGATCGGAGGAAGCGAACGCGAGGAGCGCCATGACGTCCTGCGGGACCGCATCCGCGGATGCGGTCTCGACGAGAACGTGTACTGGTGGTATCTGGATCTGAGAAAATACGGCAGCACTCCCCATGCCGGCTTCGGCCTGGGTTTCGAGCGGCTGATGCTTCTCATGACCGGGATGCAGAACATCCGGGACGTCATTCCTTTTCCGAGATATCCGGGCAACGCGGCGTTCTGACCGCGAAAGCCCGGTCCATTTGTCTGGAACCCGAAGAGGAGGCATTATATGTTGATCACCGTCGTACACCGGCCCTCCGCCGGTGAACTCGCTGAACTCGGCGTGAACTCGTGGCCTGTCTGGACAAAGGAAATTTCGGAATTCCCCTGGACCTACGATGAACCGGAGACCTGCTATTTCCTGGAAGGAGAGGTAGTCGTAATCCCGGAAGGAAGCGGGCCCGTGAGCATATGTAAAGGTGACCTCGTCACCTTCCCCCGCGGCATGTCGTGCACATGGAAAATCACATCTCCGGTCAAGAAACACTACAGGTTCGGCTGACAGGTGCCCACCCCCGATTCGATCGTGCTCACGCTTCCCGAATGGATGCCCCGGTTCATCGGTGAATACGGAATTACACCGTATACACCGGAAGCGCGTATGCGTCTTGTAATCGCGATGGCGGCGGAGAACGTCAGGAATGGGACCGGCGGCCCGTTTGCCGCTGGGGTGTTCGATCCGGTAAGCGGGGAACTCGTCGCACCGGGAGTAAACAGGGTTGTTCCACTCAACTGCTCCCTGGCGCACGCGGAGATGATCGCGATCGGTCTGGCCCAGCGGCGGCTCGGCACCTTCGACCTCGGATCGCGTCACAATACGGTGCTGGAACTTGTGACTACTACCGAACCGTGCGCTATGTGCCTGGGCGCGATACCATGGTCCGGCATACGCCGTCTGGTGTGCGGAAGCACCGATGCCGACGCCCGTGCGGTGGGCTTCGAAGAGGGAGCCAAACCTGCGGACTGGATAGGTCACCTCGAAAAACGGGGGATCTCCGTAACCACGGGGGTTCTGCGCGACGAGGCGGAAAAGGTACTGCGAAACTACGCCGAATCCGGGGGGCTCATTTACAACGGGAGTGAAGGATTTGCATAGAGCTCGGTTTTCACTCCGCATACTTTCCATAGAAACGGCACACCGTCTCCGAAGTCGTTTCTTTCATTGACATAGCGGCAGCCGGGCGGAACGGATTTGGAGATGCAAAGGGCATATCGATCCTGTGATACGCCCGGGCGGCTGCGAACCCGTCATGATGCCGACCGCGAAGCGGATCGCGTAAAGAAATCGTCGATTGAAATTTTTTCGAGTTTACCCCTGACGCAGATTTTCCGTGATGTATATTGGTTTTAGCCGGAGGAAAACGTCACCAGCAGGGTGGCTGGATTATATCAGCATCAACCGACACTGCGTTATGGATGAATAGAAACGTACTTATCTGCAGTCGTCATCTCGGAGCGGCGTCATTTCCCGATCATCTGCTCGCCGCGGCCGCCGCACTGCTTCTGTCGTTTGCGGCAGCCGCACATGCGCGCCTCTCTCCCGAAGACCTCGCCGCGATCACCAAAACCGGACTCGTTCCGCTTACCGGAGAACAGGAAGGTGAATACGACGCCCGTGACTACGTGGTAGTGGAAACCATGAAAATCAAGCGGGGCGATTCGGTAAAATTCGGACCCGGCACCAACCTGTTCATTCACGAAAAGGCAAAGGTCACGATCAACGGGTCTCTCTCTCTCGAAGGCACCTCTTCCAAACCGGTGAAAATAGGCAGACTTCCTTTCACTCTGCCCAGGCTCTCCTCCGATTCGAGGATCATTTTCGACAGTACCTCGATTTTCGTGTACCGCTCGGGATGCCTGTCTATGGTCCACACCGTGTTTACCGACTCCTCGATCCGTATAAGCGTGAGCGATTCGTCCGGTTCTCTTGCCTTCAGGAACATCACGGGGTCCGGAAACCGCGTCACCCTCCCCGACACGACTCTGGTGTTCCCGGCGCGGCTGAGTGTGAAATGCGGCTACGAATCGGGCATTCTCTCCGATTCCTGCATTCCTCCTCCAGACCCCGACCTCGATGCCGATACCCGGTGGTTCCCTGAAATGAAACCTTTGACAATAGTGCGCATCGGATTGGGGATCGGCACTATCGCGGCCGTGGGAGTATGGATCAAATACAATGCGGAGGCCAAGGAGGCATACGAGGGTTACTATTCCAAAGATACCCCCTCTCCCCCTGAGGCCGAGCGGCTTCGACGCCGGAACCACTCGTCGGTCCTTTACCGCAACCTTGCCGCAATCGCGGGGGTCTGTGGAGCGGCATCCATAAGCATCACCTTCGTCATCGGAGGAAAGAGCGAATGAAAACGCCGCGTATGCCCGCGATTTTCGTCCTTGTCTCGCTTCTGACCTGCGCGGAAAAAATAACCCGCTATATTCCGGCAGACCCTGAATACCGGGGAGATTACCGTATAGAAAGAACTCTCGCATCGGAAGCGGGTTTCAAGGTGTTTTCGGCCTGTACGCTCGTCTGCCATGACGCCGGAGACGACAAGCTCGATTCATTCCGGATCTCCCCGGTACCGGAACTCGGCATCTATCCCGCTCCGGGAAAAAGCTGGTATGTCTCCGGAGAACCATTGCATTTCACCTTCATACAACCGGGGGTAATCACTTTCGCGATCAGCGGAAAACGGCACAACGATTCAACGGTCTCGTTCGATACCACGATTATGGTTGTCAATCCTTACCTCGTGTGCGTGGACACCGGGTCGTATTACGGCGGCGATACGGTCCGGTTCACGGTACGGGATTCGACGACCGATATGGCGCTCGATTCCACCCGGCTCGCGTTGCGAAAGGCGGATTTCCGGATAAAGTGGCAGCTGGGGGATAATACCGAACGGGAGTTGCCCTTCAACAGGCCCTTCCTTATCCGTGTGCGCCGTCCCGAAACGGTCGTCGTTTCGGCGAAATTGACCGATAACGTCAATTCACCCGTCGCCCTCGAGCCCTTGAGGATCACCATCCCCTCGGACAGCGGGCCCGTGGTATCGATCGATGAAACCGTCCGGTACGCACAGACAGGAAAACCGTGCACGATAAAGGCGACGATCCGCAACGGCGATTCCCTCGTGTGGACACTTTCACAGCCTTCCGACACGATCATCTCGACCTCTACCGCATACCTTACGCACGTCTGGACCGATTCCGTCCCGGATACGGTGACCGTGTACGCGAAAAACAGGTTCGGAACCAAGGGCTCGCACGATACCGTGATCATCATTCCCAGATTCTATCCTCTCGATCTCGAACCGGACACTTTTCCCTCGCTGGTGTATGCGCGGAGAAGAGCGGTCTGGCGTGTCGCGGTTTTCGAAAACGGCCGGCCGGTTCCTGACAGTCAATTAAATTACGAATGGAGATTCGAGCCGGACACCGGCTTTGATCGCGACACGAGAGGCGGAACGTGCGAACTTACCTTCCGCGACCGGATCGAATCTTTTCATGTGAGCGTCTTCGCCTGCCGGGATACCGACTCCACCTGGACCAGAACCGAACAGGTGACTGTGATCGCGGATAAACCCGTTCTCGAGCTGTCGGATCCGGTCCCCGATTCTGTCGGACTGAGGGAGACCGCCGTCTTCTTGATCAAGGCTCGCGACACCAACCGTGACGGCGACGGCCGTGTCGCGGGTGTATATTATCGAATCAAGGACGATACCTCCTCGACTCCGCTGACCTCCGATACCCTCCGGTACGTCTCGGAAATAGCCGGCATACGCACTCTCGAATTCTGGTGCGTGGATAACGAGGGTTTTTTCTCTCAGAGCGTGTTCCATGACCTGCACGTCACCACCGACAAGCCGTACTTCGAACAGTCCTCGGTCGAGTACACCGCCTATTCCGGAGATCCGGTGAGAATAACCGCCGCGGCCTTCGCCGGAAACGCGGGGGGGACGATTACCGAATGGCTCTGGGATTTCGACCGGGACGGATCGGTGGAACTCACCACTACTGCCGATCATTTCGATACTGTCTTTACCGGAGTACGGACGGTAACTCTGACCGTGGGATGCCGCGACGACCGGGGTGACAGCGCCGAAACACTCGCGGTACGCGTGATCCGCGTCTCGGCCGGAGTCCCCGCAACCTCTTCGATCACCTGCGCGCCGCGCACGTTGTTCCGGGGCGATACTGTGAGGGTACGTGTCGTCGCTTCGGATCCCAACGGTGCCATAGATTCCATTTTTGCCGGTACCGATACCTCGGATTTGCGCAGAGTTGCGGTCACTCCGGCCGAGAGCGTCGATACCATTCTCGAGTTCATCATGAACACGACCGGGACCTTCCTGTTTCACGCCGCGGCGCTCGACAACGACCGGCTCCGTTCCCCGTTAATCGAATCGGACTCGGTCACAGTGAAAAGCGGAGATCCGGAGGTGACCGGAATCTCTCCCCGCTCCTGCTGGATCAACGACGA
>CAZGVZ010000256.1:0-6498 GCA_964529145.1 uncultured Fibrobacteraceae bacterium
CTCCTCTCTCGGTGCGTTGATTGCGCTCCGGATCATACAAAAGAGCGGAATACAGGTTTCCTTGATCGATGGTCTGCGACAGGGAAAACAGTCGGTCCGGCTACCGCTTCCGGATTCTCTCGAACACCTGAAACCGCATATTATCGGCAATGAAACCGGGAAAACCTCCTATTTCTCGAATTTTTATCACTTCGGCCGCTCATTCGAAGACATCGTCGGCGAAATCACCGCATTGAATCCCACGATCTGTTTTATTGGCTGTTTCGCATTCTGTTATGGGGATCCCGTAATCGATCTTTCCCGACAAATAAGAGAGAGCCTTCCTTACTGTACGATCGCCGCATGTGGTGCAGGCGTCAGCGTCTATCCAGACTTTTTTCTCAGATCGATGTCGATCGATTATACTCTCAGTGGTGAAGCGGAAACGTTCCTTCCGGGATTTCTGGAATTTATACTTAATGGATATAGTCGCCATGAACTGGTACCCGGTCTCGGATGGAAGACACGCGAGGGGTATCGTCGCTATGCCTCAAACAGCGGTACGAAATCCGGAAGCTCTATAGAGCCAGTCATCGCAACGACATTCCAAAACGACAAAAGAACCTCTTTCACGACCTCCCTTTCCAGAGGGTGTCCATATTCATGCAGTTTCTGTTCGAACAGTCTCGTACATGGGTCCACGTTCCGTCACGTTTCGCCAAGTGATTTCGAGCGGCTGCTCCGGCAACTGCCCGGTGTACCGGATCACCATGAAGTCTCCTTCTGTTTCGAAGACGACAACCTGCTGAGCGATATCCCCTTTTTCCTCTCGGTACTCGAAAGCTGCAGAAGGGTGTTCGCCCGTTGTACTTTTACAGCTGAAAACGGACTCGACTACCGGCTGCTTTCGGTCCGGCTGTGCGACGAACTGATTGACACCGGTTTTCGCAAGTTCAACTTCACTCTCTGCTCTACATCCCGGAACGTACTCGACATTGAAAACCGTTCGTCGGATCTGGAACATTACAGCCTGCTTTGTGCAACAGCATCGCGTCGAGACGTACCGGTTGTCACTTACGTAATCTGCGGTTTCCCGGAAGACACCAGGGAATCCATCGCGGAAAATCTCCGTTTTCTGCGCGGCGGCGTAACCTGCATCGGGATATCGCTGTTTTATCCCGTCCCGGGTATCCGGGGATTCGAGACGCGCGGGATGTTCGATACCGTTTCTCCGCAACTGTGCGCGGGCTCCTCCGCTTTTTCATGGAATCAGAACCTGGAATCACGCACTCTCGTGACCGCTTTTCGTCTGGCCAGGCTGCTGAATCTCGAAAAGAATCCATCGAAAACCCGTGAGGAAGAAGAGCTTGTCATGAGATCGATACACGAGCGGAAACTGTTCACTGTAATCAAAAAACAGGGGAAAAGAATCATTATCGAAGTTCCGGAACAGGACCGGGAACTTGCCGAAAGGGTCTTGAGGTGAGCGTATTGCCGGGAGCCTGGATCAAGGATATCAGAAATCAAGAGCTCTTTCCGCTTCCTTATACAGTTGTCTTGTTTTCATCGATTACTGTGTGATATGGCATCTTAAAAAATCCTTCCAGGGGTTCAATTCGGGGAAAGCGGTACGATCGACAGTGCCGCAGTCACCGGACTCCTTACGCTTACTGAACAGAGTGAAAACCACCGGCTCTGCGATGGAGTGAGACGGCACCTTGGAATGCAACGTATTCTTCTGGTTTTCCGCAGGCTGTTGCACGCTCCAACCAAGCCGCCGCCTGCGGCGGCGGTAATTGACCGCAGGTTCCCCTTCATGATGCGATATCATAGCCGGGGACATCTTTCCCGCTGTTCCGGAACATATTTTATCGTTTTCGCCTCAAAATCCGATTTATCGCGAGCTGGTTTCTATTATATTACAGGATAGCTGGTATCCTAATCTACAATTCGAAAGGACAGGATTATGTGGAAGACGCTTCCCCGCAATCTGGCTTTTGCATTCAAAGCCGGATTTTACGCATTCAACAGGGCTTTGCAGAGAGGTGAATCGTTCGGAGAGATATTCGGGTATTCCGATCCGCTCACCGGATTGCCGAACAGGAGGGCATTCGAAGAGGAGAGACCCACGGTGCCGGCTTTCAGCAATCTGATGCTGATCGATATCGAGCGGCTGCACAGTCTCAACGAATCGCTCGGCTACTGCTTTGGAAACGAAATCATATGCACATGCGCCGAAATTCTCAAAAAAGCCTCGGAAAAGGTGGGAAAATCCTATCGCCTCTCGGGCGACCGTTTCGCGGTGACTGTGCCGCAATGCTGGACGGAAGCGGTTACCTGCTATGTGCGCGGCAGGGTCAAGGATGACTCGAGATTTACCGTGAGCATAGGGATTTCCGCTCCCTGCGGAAATCTCGGGATCAGCGAGGAGATCCTCGTCGCAGCAGAGTCAGATCTTTACAAAGTAAAATCACGCGAACCCGATCTTTATTCCGAGTTCCTGACCGATAACTCACAGCCCGAATCACGTGCTCCTTCAGAACTGCACATAATCGAAGCGATCACGGCAGAAACGGAAAATGCTGAGGCGACAATCTCCGGTGCCTGATTTACGTACCCGGCAGACGTGACGGCCACAGACGGAAAGCCTGCCTTCGGAGGACGCATGTGCTTCCGCACCTGTTCGTGAAATCCGCCGCAGGATGATCCGTCTTCCCGCACACCGGGTCCCTCACAGTTCTTCCCTCAAGAGCATGAAAAGGGGCTTCGTACTCCGTTCTTCCGTATACCGGTTGTAAGCGTTGTCAAACGACACCTGCATTCCCGGTCAACAACACGACAGTTTCGGATGCCCTCTCCAGCATTTCCACCATATGGGGAAATTGAATACGGTTCCCACTCGGTCGAATCAAAACTGTACCTTCGGCGCGGCTTTCGCACCTTCGGCGGCTTCGAAATATACCGCTTTCTCGAATCCTCCCGCCAAAAGCGAGTAAGGAAACATCCTGATGGTGCGGTTGTAATTGTTCACCGCGTCATTATATCGTTTCCTCTCCACTGCAATCCTGTTTTCGGTCCCAGCCAGTTCGTCCTGAAGAGAGAGAAAATTGGTATTCGCCTTCAGGTCGGGGTATCGCTCGACCACTACCAGAAGCCGCGAGAGCGCGGAGGTAAGTTGATTGTTCGCATCTATCTGTTCGGCAGTGGTGTTTGCGCCTGCAACGCTCGCGCGGGCTTTGGTGACTTCGGTAAGAACTTCATTCTCGTGCGCGGCATACCCTTTGACGGTCTCCACCAGGTTTGGAACAAGATCCATCCGCCGCTGAAGCTGATTTTCGACCTGGGCCCATGCGGATTTGGTATTCTCCTCAAGTCCGATGATCTTGTTGCGCAGCCCCATCACTACAAAAACGCCTACAATCACGACTGCGATCACGCCGATGATGATCGGCCAGGCTTTAATTTTCATTGCACGGCTCCTTCATGATAATATATGTAAGTAATTGCCTATAAAAGATTAAACTCAACCTTTTCACCTATCAAAACCCCCTGCTCGCACCTCCACCGCCGCTTCGGCCACCGCCGAATCCACCGCCGAAACTGCCCCCGCCGTATCCCCCACCGAAACCTCCACTTCCGCCTCTACGTCCTCCACCGGAGATTATGAACCAAAAAAGCAGGGTTCTTCCGAGACGGGTTCCGAGAAGAAAGATGGCGGCAACAAGATAAAATAAAATTCTGAGAATGGAGGGAGGGCCCGCGTTGCCGGGTTCAGGAACCTGCCCTGGTGGCTGGATATCCCTCAACCGGATATTCTTTTCACGGGCGACTTCCGCAGCCACAGCCAGGGAAACGTTCAACATTCCTTCGGAATAAGCTCCGGTACGGAACGAAGGGATCCCATAGGTATCTAGTATCCGCCCGGTTTTTGCGTCATTGAGGTATCCTTCGGCTCCGTAACCCACCTCTATTCTTGCCCGGCGCGGGTTCATCGACAACAGGACGAGGACTCCTTCGGATTCACTCTTTGTTCCAATACCCCACTTTTCATAAAGTTCCGTCGCATACTCTTCAACAGTGGATTCTCCCGGATCGGAAACAGTGGCAACGATCAAACCGAAACGTGCTTCGATCCAGAGTGTGCGCGCCAATGCATTGATTTTGAGCTCGGTCGCGTCATCGATCACTTTGGCGAAGTCGGCTACGGGTCCGGAAGGACGGGGGGGAATATCGATATCCTTGCCACGAACGGTCGACTGAAACAAAAAGATAACGATAAGCTGCAAAGCCGCACATGACAGAAACCGTCTCCAGGTCGACGTCCCGCCATCGTCATAAGGTTTTTCCTTGTGCATTGTTGATAAAATACATCGGGACAGTCCGAATTTCTTGTTGTATCGATTACGGGTAAGTGCATGGATTGCCTGAGATCTGGGCCTCTGCAGCCACACTCGCAAACCGGAAGCCGGAGGGCCCTCCGTTTCAGCCCCTGTCCGCGGAGAACCTGTGTTCACCTGGAGAAGATGGTAACGGTGCCGGTTAAGGTCCGCGGGGCCCGTCTTTCCCGCCTCACGCGAGGACCGGGTCCGGGGCATTTCCCCCGGGTACCTGCCCCATTCTTCGTTCCTGCCCGCATGAGCGATGCATATTGGTGGCAATCGTCTCCGCCCTGAAATGTATTTTTGACACGACTTCACCATCAGTCCGGAAAGGAGCGACGATGAGCATACCTTCGGGGCCGAAAGGTACCAGAGACTTCTACCCTGAACTCATGGCATTTCAGGAATATCTTTTTTCGTCATGGCGAAGAACCTGCAGGCGGTATGGTTTCGAAGCGTATGAAGCACCAATGTTCGAACATCTCGATCTATACACCCAAAAATCCGGAGCGGAAATCGAGAAACAGCTCTACTCTTTCGAGGACAAGGGAAAACGGATGATAGCGCTCCGCCCGGAGATGACGCCTTCCCTTGCGCGTATGGTCGCGGCTAAAGGAACGGCGCTCCGGAGGCCTTTACGCTGGTACTCGATTCCCCGTCTTTTCCGGTACGAAAAAATGCAGAAAGGACGGCTGAGGGAATTCTTCCAGCTCAACATGGACATTCTTGGAAGTGAAGAGGTAACCGCCGACGCGGAACTCATCGCAGCGGTCATTGACATGATGCGGGATCTCGGTCTTAAGGAGAAGGATTTTCAGGTGCGCGTCTCGAGCAGGACACTGCTCGAGGAACTGTTGACCGCAATCGGCGTACCGCGTGAAAGGTTTGGCGCGTTGTACGCCCTGCTTGACCGTAAAAACAAGGTCGGGGAGCAGGAGTACCTCACGGACCTGTCGCAGATTCTTCCTGAGGAGTCGCTCCGAAACCGAATCGCCTCACTTTTCGCCGTGCAAAGTCTCGACCGGATTGTACACGATTTCGGCTCTACTCCCAGCGCCGAAATCCTCAAGAATCTCTTTTCTCTCCTCGACGAGTACGGAATGTCGGGCTTCGCCTGTTTCGACATAGGAATCGTACGGGGATTGGCCTACTACACAGGCATAGTGTTCGAAGTGTTCGCCCTGGGAAAGAACATGCGTGCGATCGCGGGCGGCGGCCGTTACGACCGGCTGATCGAACTGTACGGCGGCCCCCCTACTCCGGCGGTGGGTTTTGCCGCGGGGGATGTCGTTCTTGGAGATCTTCTTTACGAAAAAGGAATCGTGCCTCGAACCGTTCCACGCAGCGCGGTTTTTATCGCAGCGCTCGACGACACCGGTTATAGTAACGTGATTCCGATAGCGCGGTCGCTTCGGGATGCCGGTATATCATGCGAGTTCCCCTTCAAAAGAACGAATATCGGAAAACAACTCAAACAGGCGGACGCTGCTGGTGTTGAAATCGCGCTCATCGTCGGAGGCGAAGAGTGGACGAAAGAACGGTCGGTCAGAGTGAAAAGGATGCGCGACGGCAGCGAGAGTGTAGTTCGGGAAGGATCCATTGTAAGCGCGGTAATTGACATCCTGGAGTGCAGGCCAGGAATTTCTTCAGAAAACCACATATAATCTATCAGGTTATCGAGGGTATCGGCCGACGGCTGGTTTTTAGACTCTGCTCTGCACCGTATACGCGGAAATGGCTTTTGAGGATTTTGACAGCACGGCTATTTCTCTTCGCATTCTCCGGAGGTGGCCTTCGATGATCTGTTCGAGCTGTTTGTCCAGGGTAACGATGGTTCGCATGATGGTCGCGATCTCTCCCCGTATGCGTCTGAGAGCCGGGTCGTTTTCGTCCTCAGCGGCGCCCGATTTCAGGAAACGCTCCTCCGACGCGATCTGATTCATCAGTTCCGCTCTCTGGCAGATCATATCCGGAATCGCGTCCGCGGAAATGTCGCTGCAACAGTGCATTGTGAGCATCTGGATGTCATAGTACTGATCCCGTATCTTCTCCAGAATGGGAAACACCTCCGATAGGACGCCTGTACTCATCCCTGCACCGCGACATTGCCGACCTCGATCGACGGGGCCGACTCCCTTTT
>CAZGVZ010000257.1:0-6464 GCA_964529145.1 uncultured Fibrobacteraceae bacterium
TTTTTCACTCCTGATGCAACCTCTACACCAACCCGGGCTTTTCACCTTGCGTTCGGCACGAATCATAAACCAGTTTTAATAGGTTATACGTACTTCTTGATCATGCGCTTCCCAAGGGCGAATGGTTACCGTGGGCCTGGCGTTCAAAATATTGGAGAATAAACGGTTCGCCCTGGTTCCGGCGCATCGCGGGTGACAATGATTTATAAAACGGCTCGAATTCAGAGAGGGAGAGAACTCCTGTTTTTGAAGCCCTCCTCTCATTCCTGGAAAAGAACAATATGAAGTTAAGGTTGTATGGCATGGTATGCAGTGCAGGGGTGATGCTTTTCGCCTCGTGCGCCGGTACGAACAAGCTTGAAAAAAAGGTGGAAGATTGCGCTGAAAGGATCTCCCGCGGAATCGAGTTATACCACGGGAAGAGGTACGGCATGGCATTGGCCCGGCTGGAGGATGCGCGGACCCAGTGCAGCGGGAGTCCTTCGATGGACACGGTACTTTTTTATCTTGGCATGACCAACGTGAAGCAGAAGAAGTTTATCGAGGCACGGACGGAGTTTCAGCGACTGGTTCAGGATTTTCCGGGATCTCCATTTTTCGATGAAGCGAAGTTTCGAATCGGGTATGTCGTTTTTCAGCAGTCCCATCCACTCAATCGGGACCAGAAGGAAACCAGGGAAGCTCTTCGACTTCTGGAGGATTATGTCGAGAGTTACCCTTCGAGCTCCATGATCGACAGCGCCAGATTCTACCGGAACGAAGCGTATGAAAAGCTCGCCCTCAAGGAGTTCAAGAACGCCCAATTCTATGAAAAGATCGATGAACCGGAAGCCGCGGTCGTGTACTACAGGGCATTTCTAAACCAGTTTCCGGAATCGAAGCTCGTCGACCAGGCGCGGTTCACCGCCACAGAGATTCTTCTAAGGCTCGACAGAAACGCCGAAGCTGAGGAACTGAGGGACGAACTCATCGAGAGAGGTAAGAACAAGGAACTGCAGAAAAAGGTAAAAACGCTCTTTCCTCAAAAATCGAAAGGTGCGAAAACCGGAAAATAGTCGTGCCCGGCAGGAAGCTGTTTGTTTTTCCGGAGGCGATGTGTCGAAACCGGTAGGTTTACTCGGAGGGATATTCGATCCCGTTCATTACGGACATCTGGCCGCAGGCAGACTCGCTTTCGAGCATTTCGGTCTCGACCGGGTAGTATTCATTCCCGCCGGGGTCCCACCCCACAAAGTTACGACGGTCACCGCCTCCCCCCTTGATCGATTATCAATGCTCAGGATTGCGCTCCGAAACGAAACGTATGCCGCGATCTGGGATCGTGAAGTCAACCGTTCCTGTCTTTCATATACCGTCGATACTCTGCACGAGCTTGCCGGCGAGTACCCCGATACCCCTTTGTACTTCATTGTCGGTTCCGACAACCTCGATGAAATTCACACCTGGCATCACTACAAAGAGATTCTCGAAATGGTGACGCTCTGCATCGCGGAGAGGCCGGGTTACCCGATGCGGGTACCCCCGTCGCTCTCCACCGCGATCATCAGGACATTTCCATCTCCCTGCTGGGGACTCAGTTCCACCATGTTGAGAAACTACGTGGCGCGTGGATACCAGTGCAGGTATCTGCTCCCGGATGGAGTTCGAGAGTATATATTTAAAAACGGTCTGTACCTGCATGATGTCCGGAAAGCGGATGAGCATATCTGCAAGGAAGCGCACTGAATCATTCGACCGGGAGGAGACCGATGTCCCAGCCTTCGCCTCAGACCCCCGGACCGGATCCCGGAAAAACCCGGTTCCTGGGTATTCACTTCCGGTGCTGTAACATTTACAGGAGAATTTACAGGAACAGCACCGGTACCGCCTACGAGGGGAACTGTCCCCGGTGCGGTACCAAGGTGCGTATCCCGATCGGAGAAGACGGTACGCAATGCCGTTTTTTCGAGGCGGTGTGAATGACGGCTCGAAGAAACTGCCTCGCGACGATCGGATCGATGCTGGGAGCCGCAGCCGCGGGGTGGGGAGTTCCCTTCTCAACCGCTTCGGAAACCGGGGAGCATACCGCCCGGTTCTGGCGCAACGGAGGCGGCGGGACGGTCATGTGCGAGCTCTGTCCCCACGGATGTGTTCTTCCCGAAGGGAAAACCGGTATATGCCGCAACCGCGTGAACAGGGGAGGTACGCTGAAAACGCTCGGGTACGCGCTGCCGTGCGCGGTTCACGTGGACCCGATCGAAAAAAAACCGCTCTACCATCTGCTTCCGGGTTCGCGTACCTATTCCCTTGGTATCGCTGGATGCAACCTTCGCTGTATGAACTGCCAGAATTACACCATTAGTCAACGCGGGCCGCTGGAGACGGATAATGTCGTTCTGCCGCCGGAAAAGGCGGTCGAGGAAGCGCTCCGGCTCAGGTGCCGGGTGATCGCGTTCACCTACACCGAGCCCACGGTATGGATAGAGTACGTGATGGATGTCGCCCGTGCGGCCCGTCACGCAGGACTCAAGACGGTCATGGTGACCTCGGGGTACATCAATCCGGCGCCATTCGATGAGCTTTCAGGGCTGCTGGACGCCGTGAGGATCGACCTGAAGAGCTGCAGTGACGATATCTATAGGAAACTCAATGCAGGCACGCTGCAGCCGGTGCTCGACACTTTACTTCTGGCAAGAAGACGGGGGGTATGGCTCGAGGTGGTACACCTGATCGTTCCGCAATGGAACGATTCTCCGGATCAGATCCGCGCGCTTTGCAGATGGATCCTCGAAAGACTCGGAGGCGGGACGCCGGTCCATTTTTCCCGTTTCTTTCCGATGTACCGGCTTGCGAACCTTTATCCCACGCCTCTCTCCACCATGAAAGAGGCGGCAGCGATCGCGACCGGAGCGGGCCTTTCTTATGTGTATATCGGCAATGTGCCGGGAACGGGCGGGACCACCAGGTGCCCCTCCTGCGGAGCCGCGGTAATCGAGCGATCGGGCTACACTGTGACTGTGAACCGGATAAATGACGGAAAATGCGGCGCCTGCGGTGCGGAGATCGCGGGGCTCTGGAAAATGGAAAACCGATGAAAAAGATTGTATTCACATTCTTGGGCGGAGTAGTGATCATGGGCGGATTGGCGTTCGAAACAGGTGCGCAGGAAGAGAGTCGCAGGGCTGCTGTCGCGGGTTCCTTCTATGAGAGGAACCCGAAACTTCTGCGGGAGGCGGTTCTGCGTTATCTCGCGGATGGAAAACCGCAGGGGGAACCGGTGCGGCTGCTGATCTGTCCCCACGCGGGTTTCGTTTTTTCCGGTCCCGTCGCGGGAAAAGGTTACGGTGCCCTGGACGGAAAAGTCAAGCGTGTGATCATCCTGGGCCCGTCACATTACGAGGATTTCAAGGGTATTGCAGTGCCGCGGTTCCGGTATTACGAAACACCGCTCGGAACTGTTCCGGTCGATCGGGCGGTCGTGGAAAAACTGCGGAATGAACCTGGGGTCATAGTAGCGGACGGATTCGACGGGCCGGAGCACTGTCTGGAGGTTCAACTGCCGTTTCTGCAGGTACGGTTGTCCGGATTCTCCGTGGTTCCGATCCTCACCGGCAGAATCGATCCGAAAAAGGCCGCGGATCTGCTTCTGCCGTTTTTCGATGAAACCACGGCTGTGGTGGCGTCTTCCGATCTTTCACATTATGAAAAGCAGGCCGCGGCGCGTGCGATCGACGATACCACGATAAAAACGATACTTTCCGGAAACACCGAAGGTCCGGTAGATGCCTGCGGCAACGTTCCGATCCGCATCGTCATGCACCTGGCGCGTACACTCAAACTGCGGCCGGTGAAACTGGACGCGCGTACTTCGTTCGAAACGGCGCCGCAGCATTGCGATGACAAAAGAGTGGTAGGCTACGCGGCGATCGGATACGTGTCCGGAGCCTTGGCCGGGCGTTCGACCGAGGTCGCGGAACGGGAAATCGGCGATCCGGTGCGGCGGTTTCTTCTGGACCTGGCGAGAAAGAGTCTCGAAGCCTCGGTCAGGGGAGACCGGTTCATCCTCCCGGACGCCATTCCCCCGGAGGTGAAGGAGCGCAGCGGTTGCTTTGTAACACTCACCGTGCGCGGAGCGCTCCGTGGTTGCATAGGTTACATAGAACCGGTGAAACCGCTTTACATGGCGGTCGCGGAAAACGCCGCCAACGCGGCTCTGAGCGATCCCCGCTTCCCGAAAGTCAGGCCGGAGGAGCTCCGGGATATAAGAATCGAGGTTTCGGTGCTGACCAGGCCGTCGACGCTGGCTCACGGGGGACCAGACGATCTCCTGAGTAAACTGGTGCCGGGCAGGGACGGGGTCATCCTGCGCCAGGGCGCCCGTCAATCCACATATCTCCCGCAGGTTTGGGAGCAGCTGCCCGACAAGGTCGAGTTCCTCGAACAGCTCTCGCTCAAGGGGGGAATGCCGATGGACGGCTGGAAGGACGCCGAGGTGAAGACGTACCGGGCGATTCATTTTCAGGAATAGCCTGGAGAACAGGTGTCTGTGTCCGCAACGATACGCAGGGATGCCGCGCTCATGGGGTTCACCGGCGCCGCGACCGCGGCGTTGCAGACCATTCTCGTCCGTGAGGTGTTCGCCGGGGTTTCGGGAAACGAACTGGTCATAGGAGTGATGCTAGCCGTCTGGCTCGGGGCCACCGCAGCCGGAAGCGTGACAGGCCGCCGCGCCAGGGGATTCGGGGGCGACGCGGCGCTCGCCGGTCTTGTCGTGTCCTTTGCCGCGGGCTGCACGGGGATTAGGGCGGTCAGGCTGCTCTTTCTCCCGGGTTCCTCTGTGCCTCCGCAGCTCCTCGTGCCGCTTCTTGCCGCTCTCGTGGCGCCGGGAGCCGCCCTGGGCGGTTTCGTGTTCGGGATGCAGGCGCGGCGGCACCCCGGCAGGAAGGTTTACCGGTGGGAACAGGCCGGAACCCTTGCCGGATGCTGCGCGGTATCGGTCGCGATCCTGTTCTGTCTCCCCAACTCACCGATCGCCGCGGCTGCGCTGGTTCCGCCCGTCCTGATGATGCGGAACAAGGCTATACGTGCGGTGTCGCTGGGGATTCTCATACTGTTTCTCGCCGCCGACCGCCGGTCCGCCGCCTGGAAATACCCGTTCCGCCCGGACAGGATAGTCTACCGGCACGAAGGGGAAACGGCAAGCGTTGTCCTTGACGGACAGGTTCTCACTTACATCAACGGAACGCTTCACTCGGTCTCGTACGCCACACCCGCGGTTGAACAGGCGGTACATGCGCCGCTTTCGATGCACCCATCGCCCCGGAGAGTGCTGCTCCTCAACGATGCGGGGCATCGGAAGGAGATCGAAAAGTACCGTGGCACGGAAGTGGACTGCATCCGGCTCGATCGTATCCTCGTGGATTCTTGCTGTCCCTTCGGAAATTTGCGGAGTGCGGAGCATGCCGGCCCTTACGATGCGGTAATTCTGGTTTGCGGCATGCCGGACAACGCCGCGGCGAGCAGGTTCTTTACACGCTCCTTTATCGGGAAGATGCATGAACTGACCGGAGACTCGGGTGTTTTCTCTTTCACCCTTCCGTTTCAGGCCGAATATACAGACAAGAACGAGGAGAGGATACGGTCGATTCTCCTCTCGACGCTCCTGTCCGAATACCGCCATGCGGTCATTCTGCCGGGCGAGGGATTTACGTTCATCGCTTCGGATCCGGGGTACGGCCTGCCCGACTCCTGCCCGGTCGACAACGACTATTTCGAATCCATCGTTCTCGCGGGCCTCACATCCGGGAGAATCCAGGAGGCGAACCGACCTCCAGCACATGCGGAGATCCATACCGCGACGCATCCCCGGCTCATCCTCGAAGGACTAGACCGGTTCCTGCGGCAATCAGGTTCCGGGAGGCTGCCGTTCATCGTGTTCCCGCCGGTTCTGGCAATGCTGCTCGCTTTATGGGTCAGACCTTCGGTCGCGACCGTTTCTGTGGGCACGAGCGGGCTATGCGCCGGTGTTTTTTCAGTGGCGTTAATCATTCTGTATCAATCGGCCAGGGGAACGGTTTACGCCGAGATGTCGCTGATTCTCTTCGCTCTTTCGGCCGGATTCACCGCGGGTTGTTCGATCAGGAAATTCCCTTTTTCCGATCCTGTCATCGGAGCGGTTTTGGGAGGCGTTCTCTTTTTGCTTGCAGGGCTGGACAACCCCCCGGTGCCTTTCTTCCTGGCGGGGAACGCGGTCGCGGGATTTCTCGTTTCCGCTCAGTTCGTGACGCGCGGAAACGCTTCCGCAGACCGGCTGTACGCCGCCGACTGCATCGGGGGGGTGATCGGAATGGCACTCGCTTCAACGGTACTCATTCCCCTTGCGGGCATGCGCACTGTCGCCGCGGGAATAGTGGCGGTAAAGACCGTCTCCGGGATCGTGGCCTTCGTCCGGGGAAGACGGTAAGGGAATACCTTCGCGCGACGGA